>CAYFOA010000034.1:0-46437 GCA_964344575.1 uncultured Rickettsiales bacterium
TCCGGGTTGACCACATGCCCCCAACCGCGACGACGACGAGGGGAGGGTGTGCTGCAGGTTCTGTCGGGATGCCGGGAAGGCCTCGGCGGACCTTCCCGGGGGGCTCGCGCCGAGGGGGTTGGGAGTGTCCGCCCGGCGGACCTTCCCGGGGGGGCTTGCGCCGAGGGTGGGGGAATCCGTCCGCCAGCGACCGGAATGTCGACCCCTGGCGGCGAGGGTGGGGGAATCCGTCCGGCAGCGACCGGAATGTCGACCCCTGGCGGCGAGGGTGGGGGAATCCGGTCGTTGGCGACCGGATTGTGGCCCCCTGCCGGCGAGGGGGGTCGGGAGTGTCCGGCCTATCGGACACCCTGGGAGGGCTCGCGCCGAGGGGACGGCTCCGCCTTCAGGCACCTTCCGGGCCGGACCGCCGCGGCCTCACCAGCCCCGGGAGCAGCGTGCCGACCGCGGGGAAGACGACCAGGTCCCCCAGCAGCGCCAGCCAGATCGCCGCGCCGCTCAGCGTCGCGAAGAAGAAGTTCGGCTTGAAGCTCCCCAGCACCGGGACCAGGAAGCCCGCCGCGAGGATGACCGACGTGATCACCACCGCGTGGCCCACCTCCTGGACCGACGCCACGAACGCGTCCGCCACCTCCGCGCCGTGGTCCCGCGCCTCCAGCACCCGCTCCAGCACGTGGACCGTGTCGTCCACCACGATCCCCAGCAGCAGCGGCGCCAGCATCACCGTCGCGAGGTCCAGCGGGATCCCCGTCCACCCCATCAGCCCCAGCACCGCGATCAGCGGGAACAGGTTGGGCACCGCCGAGATCAGCCCCGCGCGCCAGGATCGGAAGACGATCGTGATGAGCGCGAGGACCAGGACGAACGCGAGCGAGAAGCTCCGCAGCTGGGAGTCGATGAGGTACTCCTCCATCCCCCCCATCAGCCGCGCCAGCCCCGTCACCGTCGCCTTGACGTGCCCGCCGCCCGCCTCCTGCATCCCCGCCTCGAGCACGTCCAGCTCCTCGACCAGCACCTCGTACCGCGTCATCTGCACCGGCACCGTCACCCGCGCCGCGCGCCGGTCACCGTCGATGAACCGGTGGACCTCCGTGTCGCCCTCCAGCAACAACAGGATCTGCGCCGCCTCCTTGCGGGACCCCGGCAGCACCCCCGACCCGTACGGATCGCCCCGGAGCACCCGACGCGCCTCCCGCACCAGGTCCGCCGCCGAGATCGCCTCGTCCGCCGTCGCCTCGTGCGACGCCATGAACGCCCCGATCGCGTCGATCGCGGCCAGGTTGTGGGGCTCCAGCAACGACTCGTCCGCCACCGGCTCGACCAGCACCTCGCCCGGCAGCGACCCCCCGAACGCCTGGTCGATCTCGTGCCCCGCCACGTAGGTCGGATCCGACGGCCAGAAGTAGCTCGTCATCGAGCTGCCCGCCTCGAGCTGCGCGATCCCCGCGATCGCCAGCGCGATGAAGGCCACCGCCGCCGCCGCGATCGGCTTGTTGTGCCTCACCGCGAAGCGCGCCACCGCGTTCAGCGCCGGCGGCGTCGTCGGCTCCGCGGCCTCGGTGCGGAGCCCCCCCAACGCCCACCCCGGCATCGCCGACAACAGGATCGGCAGACCCACCATCGTCAGGAAGAACGCCCCCACCACCCCCACCGCCGCCGCCAGCCCGAGCTGCTGGATCCCCGTCAGCTTGGCGACCGTCAGCGAGGCCATGCCCGCCGCCGTCGTGATCGTCGTGAGGAAGCAGGGCCGCAGGACCTTGAGCCAGGCCGTCCGGAGCGCGTCCTCCGGCGGCACCCCCTGGCGCCCCGCGAGCCGGTACTGCTGCAGCAGGTGGACCGTGTCCGCGATGCCGACCGCGATCAGCATCGGGGGCAGGATCGTCGTCACGATGTTGGCCACCCAGCCCATCCAGAACTGGAAGCCCGCCGCCCACACCACCGCCCCGAAGACGACGAACGCCGGCAGCACGACCGCCGCCGCGCTCCGGAACATGAACCCCAGCACCAGCGCCAGGACCAGCATCATCACGGGCGTGTAGACCATCACGTCCCGCTCGCTGGAGCGGAACATCGCCTCGTCGATGACCGCGCCCCCCGTCAGCCACGTCTTCCGGCCCCCCGACAGCTCCGGCAGCGCCTCGGCCACCTCCCGGACCAGCTCCATCTTCGGGTCGAAGCTGGGGTCCGTGGACTCGAGCATCAGGAGGACGCCGGTGATGGCGCCGTCCTTGCTGACCAGGGACGACGCGATCGAGGCGTGCTCCAGGTCCTCGCGGAGCCGCGCCAGGTCCTCCTCGGGGACCGGCACCTCGGGGACGATCGGCCCCACCTCGAGCATCCCCCCGAGGTTCGTCATCGCCTCCCCGTGCGTCAGCGACCAGACCCGCGAGACCTCCGGGTGGTCCTCGAACCGGGCGCTGATCGCCTGCACCGCGGTCAGCGTCTCCTCCGACAGCGCGTCGCCCTCGGTGGCGAGCCCGATGACGACGTTCTCGTCGCTCCCGAACCGGTCCAGGAACGCGTCGTAGGCGACCAGCGCGGGGTCGTCGCTGACGAACCACTGGGTGTAGCTGTTGTCGAACGCGAAGTTGCGGAACCCCGCCCCGAAGCCGGCCGTCACCACGAGCAGCAGCACCAGCGACAGCGCCCGCCGGCGCATCATCGCGTCGTACCACCGCTCCCCGAACGTCACGCGTCCGGCTCGGTGTCGTGGAACTTCGTGTAGTCCACCATCAGGCGGCCGTCCTCCAGCGTCGAGATGACGTCGGCGAGGCGGTGATTCAAGCGGAACTCGTACGGCTCGTACATGTGCCGCGCGTGGATCGTCTGCCCGTACGTCGCGTCGTGCCCCGTGATGATGCAGACCATCACCATGAAGAAGTCCTCGAAGTTCTCCGGCGTGATCCCGTGGAACGGCGAGTCCTCGTCGATCTCGTGCATCAGCGTCCACGACAGCGCGAACAGCGGCTGGTTGTCGCGGACCAGCGACAGGTCGTACAGCCGCCGCATCCGGTGGCCCTCGGGGCTGACCTCGTCCTTGAGCACGACCACCTTCATCGTCGCGTCCACCACGTCGTTCCCCCGCGCGTTTCCGACCCGGAACATCAGCGTCTGCTTCCCGTGGCGCGTCGTCATCACCGGGTGCCGGCAGTACAGGACCGACGGCGACGGTCGCGCAGCCTTGGCGAACACCAGCCCCGTCACCAGGGCCACCCCGAGCAGCCCCGCCAGCGACTCGACCGCGACGACCCCGTTGGCGTAGTCCGACGTCGGGTGCATCACGCCGTAGCCGATCGTCGCCAGCGTCTGCACCGAGAAGCTGAACGCGTCGATGAACGCCTGCGCGCTCAGCCCCGCCACCCCGTCGGGGTCGAGCATGTACAGCGCCGCGAAGAAGATGTTGGTGAACAAGAACAGCCCCACGACCCAGCCGAACAGCTGGGACCAGGAAGCCTCCATGAGGTGGAAGTACAGGTCACGCCGGAGCTCCGACGGCGCCCCCTTGCGGATCGCGTCCTTGACGTCCGGCCGCTTCGGCCGCGCCGGCTGCGTCGCCACGGGGAGGCCGCCGGACCGCGTGAACATGGCGTGGTCCTCGCCGTGGGCCTCCTCCTCGTCGTGGAAGATCGGCGAGAACGACAGGTCCAGGAACACCTGCGCGACCATCGCGGACGCCACCAGCCCCGCGAACAGCCAGCCCGGCATCGTCCCCGCGACCGCCCCGATCAGCAGCACCGCCGCCGCGCTCCCGAGCCGGATGCGGACGCGTGTCTTGTCCGACAGCTCCGCCTGGCGCCGCTCGGTGACCGAGTCGATCATCGCCACGGCGAACAGCGTCATCGCGAGGAAGCCGCAGATGAGCCACGCGTACTTGTCCTTGGGCGCGTAGTGGGGGTCGAGCAGCGCCAGCTTCTTGATCGCGACGCCGCTCCCCGTCACCGCGATCGTCAGCGGCAGGTGCGCGTACACCCACGCGAACGCCGCGATGCGCGTCTTCTTGATCCGAGAGCCCGCGACATCGTCGAAGTAGATCCACCACAGCGAGCAGGTGATCGCGAGCCCCAGCGCCCCCATCAGCGCCGTGTCCGGGTTCAGCCCCTTCGCCGACAGCGCGCTGAGCACCTTCACGAAGGACTCGCCGAGGACGATGATCGTCAGCAGGCCGTACCGCTCCGACGCGTGGAGGACGTCCGGCGGGAACCGGCTGGCGAGCTCGCGGGCCTTGTGGTTCAGCGGGACCCAGGCGTCCACCGCGATGGCCACCGCCCAGACGAACACCCACCACGGGGCGGGGACGAAGAGCGAGCTGAACCAGACCGTCGCGCCGATCAGGTAGCCGACCCAGAACCGGTGGGTCAGGTCCTTCGCCTCTTCGACGTGCTTCCAGGCGCGCCAGTAGAGCGCCACGAGGACGAGCCGGGCGACGACGTAGCAGCCGATGAAGACCTGGATGTCGCCCTCGATGACCCGGCCCACGCTGACCGCCATGCCGCCGATGGCGAACATCTGGGCGAAGACGAGCGCGCGGTGGGCGAAGTCGTCGATGACGAAGCGGTTGCTGTAGAAGGTGAACCCCGTCCACGTCTGCCAGATCGGGATGAAGAGGGCGATGAACCCGAGCGCCCCGGCCCAGTCGACGTGGTGCGACAGGGCGTCGCCGAGCTGGATGATCGCGGCGACGTAGATCAGGTCGTAGAACAGCTCCAGCCACGCGACCTTCTTCTCGTGCCCGTGCTCGGGGACGTGGAGGGTCGCGCGGTGGAACCAGCGGCTCTGCATGCGGCGCCGCTCAGTCGCGCACGCGCTCGACGAAGTGGCCGTCGCGCGTGTCGATCTTGATGCGCTGGCCGACGTCGACGTAGCCCGGGACCTGGACCTCCGTGCCGGTGCTGACGACCGCGCGCTTGTACTGCGCCTTGGCGGTCGCGCCCTTGATGACGGGGTCCGCCTCGATCACCTCGAGGACGACCGTGTGGGGGAAGTCGACGCTGACGACGTTGCCGTCCACCCTCAGCGACGTCAGCCCCTCGATGTCCTCGGTCAGGAACCCCGCCTGGTCGCCGAGCTGCTCCGCGGTCAGCGCGAACTGGTCGAACGTCTCGGCGTCCATGAAGTGGTACTCGGTGCCGTCGGTGTAGAGGTAGTTGACCGCGCTCCGGTCCATGTCGACGGGGGCGAACTTCTCGCCGCTGCGGATGGACTCCGTCAGCAGCTGCCCGGTCTTGAGGTTCCGGAGCTTCGACTTCGCGATCGTCGCCCCGCCGCGGGCGGTCGGCGTGCTGAGGCTGAAGTCGACGAGCTGGACGGGCTGGTCCTTGTAGACGAAGCAGAGCCCGCGCTTGAAATCCGAGACCTCGATCATGCGCGCGAGGCTACTCGATCGGCTCCGCGAGGTCGTGGACCGACGCGTTCGGCAGGGCCGCGATGACCGACGGCGCGACGCGGATCTTGAGGTCGCGGGAGCCGCCTCCGATCACGACGGCGTCGCAGTCCATCACCGCGCGGTCGATCCAGATGGGGAGCGGCGCCCCCTCCGGCAGCCCGAAGGGGGTGACGCCGCCGATGAGCATCCCCGTCAGCGCCTTCGTCTCCTCGGCCGGGGCGAACGACGCCTTGGACGTCCCCAGGAGCTTCCGGATGGCGCGGTTGACGACCTTGTGGGTGGCGAGCACGAGCACGAGCCCGAACTTCGGCTCGCCGCGCTTGGACTTGACCACGATCGCGTTGGCGGAGACGTTGAGGGAGACCCCGTAGTGGGCGCAGAAGACGGCGGTGTCGGCCAGATCGGGGTCGCAGTCCATCGCCTCGTAGGCGACGCCGAGCCGGTCGAGGTGGTCGATCACGCGCTGCTTCGGAGGCATCATCCGCGCACCATGCACCGGAACGCTGTCGTCTTCGTCGTCATCGCCGCCCTCCTGTACCTCGCGGGCTGCGGACCTGTCCACGTCCCCGCCGACGTCACCCTCCCGACGGCGCGGACCGCGTGGCAGGAGGCGGTCGACTGGAGCTCGGCGGGGGACGAGGCGACCGCGCTGCTCCAGGGCTACCTCCGCGTCGACACGCGGAACCCCCCGGGGCTGGAGACGGCGGGGGCCCGCTACCTCGCGGGGATGCTGGAGCGGGAGGGGATCGAGTGGGCGATCCACGCGTCCGAGGGGGGCCGCGGCAACCTCGTGGCGCGGCTCCGGGGGACGGCCGAGGAGCCGCCGCTGTGCCTGCTGTCCCACATCGACGTCGTCCCCTGGGAGGACGAGGGGTGGCCCGAGGAGACCGGGCCGCTGTCCGGCGCGATCGACGAGGACGGGATGCTCTGGGGGCGCGGCGCGCTCGACATGAAGGGGATGGGCGCCGTCGAGCTGATGACGATGGTCTGGCTGAAGCGGCTGGGGGTGCCGCTGAAGCGGGACGTCGTGCTGCTCGCGGTCGCCGACGAGGAGGTCTCCAACAGCGGCGCCGAGCTCGTCGCGCGCGAGCTGTGGGACGACATCGGCTGCTCGCACATGGTCAACGAGGGCGGCCTGGGGGTGAAGGACGTCTTCTTCGACGACCAGACCGTCTACGCGATCAGCGCCGGCGAGAAGGGGGTGCTGTGGCTGCGGATGACGGCGTCGGGGAACCCCGGCCACGGGAGCACGCCGCGGCCCGAGGAGGCGCCCGCGCGGCTGCGGGACGCGCTCGTCAAGCTGGACGAGGCGTGGGACCCGGAGCCGGTCTTCCACCCCGCCCTGGACGAGCTCTTCTTCCGCGTCGGCGAGCCCCGCAAGGGCGTCGAGAGGGCGGTCCTGACGCACCCCGCGGCGGTCCGCGTCTTCCTGAGGGGGAAGCTGATGGACAACCCCGCGACGGCGGCGATGATCACGAACACCGTCCACCTGACGGGGATGGAGGGGGCGAACAAGCCGAACGTCGTCCCCGCGCAGGTCCACGCGCTGCTGGACTGCCGCATCCAGCCGGACGTCGACCCGATGGTGGTGTTCGAGGAGGTGCAGGCGATCTTCGCGGACGAGCCGTGGATCTCGTTCGAGGTGATCACGGCGTTCGCGGGGAACGCGTCGCCGTGGGACGACCCCTGGTTCCGGCTGCTGTCGAAGTACATGGCGGACGGGGAGGACGACGTGGCGGGGCCGATCATCTCGGTGGGGTACACGGACTCGATCACGTTCCGGGATCTCGGCGTGCACGCGTACGGGATCGAGCCGTTCGAGGTGACGTCCGAGGAGCTGGCGACGATGCACGGCAACGGCGAGCGGATCGCGGTGGAGCAGGTCCACGAGGGGCTGAGGAAGCTGTTCGCGGCGACGGTGGACTTCGTGGGCGCAGAGGGAGGGACGCCGCCGGCCGCACGCTTGACGGCGCCGGCGTGGGAGGACGTCGAGCCGGTCGTCTGGCCGGAGCCGCCGCCGGGGCCGGAGCCGTCGCCGGAGCCGGAGCCCGAGTCCGAGTCCGAGCCCGAGCCCGAGCCCGAGCCCGAGCCCGCGGAGTAGGCTGCCGCGCATGCGGTTCGCGACGATCGCCGTCCTCGTCCTGATCCCGCTGCTGCTGGCGGTGCAGACGGTCCGGTCGCTGCTCCAGCGCGGCGAGCTGGAGCAGATCGAGGCGGTCAACCGGCAGATGGAAGACGAGATCGCGAACCTCGAGAAGATCGTGGGCGAGGTCGGCGTGATGCGCGACATGCAGCACACGCTGGAGCGCCGGCTGCACGCGATCGAGGGGATCCGGGCGGAGCGGTCCCGCGTGCTGGACGTCCTCGCGCTGGTGGAGTCGTCGGTCCCGCCGGGGCTGGGGCTGACGCGGCTCGAGCTGGCGGACGAGGCGATCCGGCTGGCGGGGACGGGGGAGCCGGGGGCGGTGGCGGACCTCATGGACGGGCTCCGATCGGCGGACTGCGTCGCCGACGTGACGCTGACGGAGGCCGGCTCAGACCGGTTCGACGTGCGCGCCTCGCTGCGCCCCGAGGAGCCCTGCCCGGCGGGGGCGGTGGGGGCGCGGGACCCGTTCGCGGCGACGGTGCCGCGGCCGGCGGCGCCGCGCAGTCCGCCGCTCTTCCGGTGGCCGGTGCGGGAGTACCGGGTGGTCGCGATCGAGGCGGGCGGCAGCGCGCTGATCGAGGACCCCGCGGGCGGCGCCCACGCGATCTCCGAGGGGAGCTACCTGGGGGCGGAGAAGGCGCGGGTGACGGTGGTGACCGACGACCAGGTGGTGCTGACCTACGACGAGGTCGTCGACCCCGACACGAACAAGCTCCGGTCCCACATCGTCACGTTGCGGATTCAGGCGGCTATCCTGACCGAGTGAATCGCACGCGATCCGAGCCCTGGCGCGACCCCACGGTCCTCCGGCTGTTCGAGGAGATGAAGGAGTCGCTGAAGCCGGACCACAACCGGCTCGCGAACCACCCGGTCTACGCGATGATCCAGGACCCGGAGGCGCTCCGGGTGTTCATGGCGTCGCACATCTTCGCGGTGTGGGACTTCATGTCGCTGCTGAAGTCGCTCCAGATCAGCCTGACCACGATGACGGTCCCGTGGACGCCGCCGCCGCACATCGAGGCGGCGCGGTTCGTCAACGAGATCGTGGTCGGCGAGGAGACGGACGAGATCTACCCCGGCGTCTACATCAGCCACTTCGAGCTGTACCGGCTGGCGATGGAGGAGTGCCGGGCGGACGGGGAGCCGGTGGACGAGCTGATCGCGGCGGTGGAGGGGGGCAAGGACGTCGACAAGGCGCTGGGCAAGCTCCGCGGGATCCCCGACGGGACGAAGGAGTTCGTCCGCTTCACGCTCGCGACGTCCCAGCTGCAGCCGCACCAGGTGGCGGCGAGCTTCGTGTTCGGGCGGGAGAACGTGATCCCGCCGATGTTCATGCAGCTGCTGGCGCACCACACGCACAAGCCGGAGCGGTCGATCTCGCCGACCCGGATCCGGGGGCGGGACTTCGCGCTGAAGCTGGCCAAGTTCCTGGAGCGCCGGTACTCCCCGCGCGAGGTCAAGCTGCCGTCCGGTCCGCCGCGGGGGGAGGCGTTCCGGGTCTACCTGGAGCGGCACATCGACCTGGACTCCGAGTCCCACGGCCCGATGGGGGAGCGCCTCCTGATGGCGGTGTGCGGCCGCTCGCGCGCGAAGTGGGAGGAGGCCGAGGCCTGCGCGCGCGACTCGCTCAACGCGCGGGACGCCATGTGGCACGGGGTCATCCAGCAGATCCAGGGCGACCGCGAGGCGATCTTCGGGGGGCGCTGACTCGATCGCGCAGCGCGCGCTGCCGCCCGGCAAGTCTCAGGCGCGCTTTCGGTTTGCCAAGCAAACCGAAACGCCTTCTGAGGCGTCTCAGCGGCGCTTTCGGTTCGCCTGAGAAACCGAAACGCCTTCTGAGGCCGGGGTGAAGCTACGGGCGCGTGGCGCCGAGGCGGAGGATCGGGGTGGTGCCCGCATGGTCCTCGGATGCGACGTCGGCGGCATCGGCGAGGCGGCGGAGGTCGCCGGGGCGGTCGGGAGCGGAGTGTGCCCGGACGAGATGGACCGTCGCGCCGGCCTCCAACCAGCCGTCGACCGCCGCGACCAGCGCCCGCCCCTGCTCGTCGTCGCGGGTGCCCGCGCTGTTGAGCCAGCAGGCGGAGAAGTCGCGGACCTCGTGGCAGTATCCGGGGAAGGGGGCCTCGCGATCGAGGAAGTCGCCGACGTCGCCGGGGCGCAGGCCCGCCATGCGGTGATCGACGGCGCGGGAGGTGTCGTTGAGCCACGCGACGTCCCACGCGTAGACGAGGACGTCGCCGGGGCGGACCTCGGCCTCGACGTACGCGGCCAGCGCGGGCCCGTCTGCGGGGACGCCGGTCGTCACGGCGGCGCCTCCGGCCGGGGCGATCGCGCGGGGGAGCGCGAACAGCAGCCAGGGGACGAGGAGGAGGCCGATCGCGGCGCGGGCGCGGGGTCCGGCGACGCCGATGCCGAGGGCGACGATCGCGAGCTGGCACCACGCGACGTGGACCCAGTACGGCGTCTGGGCGACGAACGCGGCGCCCGTCAGCTGGGCGTAGGCGATGGACGTGATCCCGGCCCCGCCCGCCACCGCGGCGGCGACGGTGGACCGGCGGACCGGCCCGTCTCCGGTGCGCGCGACGACCCCGGCCGCCGCGACCGTCGCCGCCGCGAGCGACGCGAACGACGCCGTCGTCCCGAACCGCCCGACCCACGCACCGCGGAGCTCGGGGAGCCAGGCCCCGATGGACAGCGACGCGTTGTGGACGTTCGCGTCGACCTCGTGGTGGGCGACGAGCTGCAGGAGGATCGGCGTCGCCGTCGCCGCGCCGGCCGCGAGCGCCGCCGCCGCCCGCCACTGCCGGCCCGCCAGCGCCCACAGCCCCAGCCCCCCGATCGTCGCCACCGCGGCGAGGTGCCCGTGCATCGCGATCGCCGCCCCCGCCGCCGTCGCGAGGAGCCACCGGTTCCGGTCGGGACCCTCGCACCCCCACGCCGCCGCGACCGCGACCGTCGCGACCGCCGCTCCGCCGAGGAACACCGGGTAGTTGTTGAGCTCCCCCCCGTAGTGCGCGAGGTGCGGCGACAGCGCCGCCAGCCCGCCGAAGAGCGCCGCCGCGGGCCACCCCGCAGTCCGCCCGATCCAGGCCACGCCGGCGCCGATCGCCCCCACCGAGAGCGCGACGGAGAACGCGTACAGCGTCGCGATCGACCCCCCCGCCGCGAGGATCCCCGACGCCGCCAGCGCCCACTGCCCGGGGTGCTGCCCCATCAGCCGCGTCCACGACCACGCCCCGTTCGCGAGGTCGTCCCGGAAGGGGAACGCGTAGGCGACGTAGTCGATCGCCCAGTAGTCCCACGCGAGTGCAAGGCGGCCCCACCGGATCGCCACCGCCGCCACCAGCGTCCCCGCCGCGATCGCCTTCCACGTCCGATCCGTCACCCGCCGAGCGTAGTAGAACGGCGCCGATGGCGGACTGCCTCCCCTGGATCCTCTCGATCGGCGTCGTCAGCGCCATCGTCCTCTACTTCGCCGCCGTCCTGCGCGACGAGGACGACCTCAAGCCGCCCGCGCCAGGGCTCGGCGAGGAGGTCGACAAGGCGAAGGAGCGGGCGCGGGCGCGTGCGTCGCGCCGCGTGACCACCGCCCGGGCCCCCAAGGCGCCGCCGAAGTTCCGGCCGCCCGCCGGGGCCGTCGGCTCACCCGACCGGCCCGGCGCCGGCGACGACGACGCCGGCCTCCTCCGCGTCCTCGAGGACGGCCCCGCCTTCCAGCGCCAGGCCGCCGCCAAGGCGCTGTCCGTCCGCCACGCCGGCTCGCGGAAGCCGTCCATCGCCCGCGCGCTCTCCGAGATCGTCCGCCGCGCCGACGTCGGCGACGCCGCCCGCGCCGAGGCCTACATCGCGCTCCGCGTGGTGTGGGGCGTGGACCTGGAGTGGGCCGACGAGGTCGCCGTCCGGAAGGACCTCGGCGAGGCCGACCTGGACTGGCTGGAGAAGGTCGAGGCCGGCCTCTAGGAGGGCGCCTCCGACGGCTGGCTCATCCGCTTCTGGGCCTCCGAGATCCGCCGCCGGAGGTCCTTCCGGAACGCCTTCGCCTGCGGCCCGACCGCCTTGTCCGACGCCTCCTTCCAGCGCCCGATGGCCCCCTGGAGGTCGCCCTTGAGCGACAGCAGCAGCCCCAGGTGCTCGAGGATCCGGAGCTCGCGCGTCTTGTCCTTGCCCTGCCGCGCCAGCCCCAGCGCCTGCGAGAACGCCGCCTCGCCCCCCTCCCAGTCCTCCTTGCTCATCTTCACCTGGCCGACGTTGAAGAGGATCTCCGGCAGCAGCGACGGGTTGTTCTCCTGCTCCGCCGCCGTCTTCGCCCCCGCGAGGTAGTCGAGCCCCTCGTCGGTCTTCCCCGCGAGCACCGCGAACAGCCCGCAGTGGTACAGGTCCACGCTCTCGCCCTGGCCCTTGGCGATCTCCCGCGTCAGCTCCAGCGCGTGCTGCGCCATCTCGTACGCCGCCTCGGCGTTCCCCCGGGCCGCCTCCGCCTGGCACAGCAGCCGCGCCGCCACCCGCTCCCGGGGCGGCGAACGGAGCGCCCGGCTCATCTCCAGCGCCCGCTCCAGCATCGGCGCCAGCTGCTTCCCCTGGCCGAGCATCATCCCGCACTCGCCCCGGTTGAGCATCGCCTCCAGGCTCAGCACCAGGTTCCCCGCCTGCTCCGACAGCGTCACCGCCTGGTCGAAGCGGCCGTTCGCCTGCGCCACCTGCCCGCGCCGCTTCAGCAGCAGCCCGTGGATGTACTGGCTGTGGGCCTTGACGGGGGGGATGTTCGACGCCTTGCCCGCCCGCTTGACGTACTGCTCCGCCAGCTTCGGGTTCCCCAGGTTCAGCGCCACCATCGCCAGCTGGTTCAGCGTCTCGCCGGCGCGCGTCCGGTCCTTCAGCGCCTCGAACTCGGCCAGCGCCCGCTCGCCCAGCGTCCGCGCCGTCTCGAAGTCGCCCGCCCGGATCGCCAGCCGGCACGCCAGCAGCTGCAGGAACGCGAGCGTCCCCGCGTCCCCCTCGGCCTCCGCCCACGCCCGCGCCTTGTCCAGCGTCGCCCGCGCGAACTCCACCGTCGCGCCGTTGACCGCCCGGTCGGCGAGCCGCGTGTGGAGCAGCCGCACCAGCCCCGGCGGCCAGGGCGAGTCCCCGAACCGCTCGGTCGCCTCGATCGCGAACTGCGCCAGCTCGGGACGGTCCGCGCCGAGCGCCAGCGCGAGCATGTTCCGCGCGCCGCGCCGGTCGCCCGCCGCCGTGTACAGCCGGGCCGCCCGCGCGACGTACTCGAACGCCGCCGGCGCGTAGGACTGCATCATCACCGTGGCCAGCCGCCGCGCGACCTCCTCCGGCTTCGGCTTGAACCCCTCGGGGGGGTGGTCCCGGAACCAGCGCCGCCAGAACCCGTAGCGGAACCGGTACGTCCACGTCCCCAGGGCCTGGTGGTACTGCCCCTCCTCGACGATGTGGGGCATCGCGTCGAGCGCGTCGTCGACGTCGTCTTCGGAGGCCTGGAGGACGGTCCGGATGGCGGACGCGGAGAAGGTCTTCCCCTCGACGGCGGCGACGTGGAGCACGGCCTCGAGCAGCGCCTCGGGCGCCCGATCTTCGTCCTCGTCCTCGTCCTCGTCCTCGTTCTCGTTCTCGTTCTCGTTCTCGTTCTCGTTGTGGGCGCCGTCCTGGCGCCCATCCTGCGGACGCGCCGCCTCCGGCGTCACGCGACCTGAAGCGCGTCCCGCGCTCCGGTTCTCGTTTTCGTCCTCGTCCTCGTCTTCCACCGCGAGGGGCACGAGCACGTCGAGGTCGACCTCGTCCAGATCGCTCAGCGAGTACCCCTCGTCGTCCCACGTGATCGTCTCGTCCTCCTCCAGCGCGTCGAGGACCTCGTGGAGCGTGTCGGGGTGGCCCCCGGAGATCTTGTGGAGCTGCGCGGCGAGCCCCTCGGGGAACCGGTGGGGGCGGTACGTGTCCTCGATCAGCTCGGCCACGTCGTCCGCCGTCAGGGGCGGGACCTCGATCAGCGCGCCGTCCCCGAACAGCGAGTGCAGGAACGTCGCCGGCCCCGGCTCCTTCTCGTCGTCCGTGCCGGGCTTGCCGCTGTACAGGTTCTCCCCCGGCGCCACGAGGAAGAGCACCTTCCAGCTGCGCGCCCGGGCCCGCCCCACCAGCGCGCTCAGGAAGACCCAGAACGAGGGCGACGTCACGCACCCGAGGTCGTGCAGGTCGATCAGCCAGCGGGCCCGCGGACCGACCACGTCGAACGCGTACAGCAGCGCCAGCCAGGGGTTGTCCTTCGGCAGCTTGATCTGGAACTCGCCCGCCTTCGCGCCGCGGACCCCCCGCGCGCTCTCCGCGATCTCGCTCAGCCAGCCCTTCACGCGCTCGTCCTCGACCGACTCCGCGGCGCCGTCGAGCAGCTCGGACGGGCTCTCCTCGAACCCCTGCCCGCGGCCGAGGCCGGCCACGAACGAGCCGTAGACGCGCATCAGCGTCCGGACCCCGTCGTCGTGGGGGAGGGCGCGCAGGCGGAGCTGGGCGTAGGGGTCGCCCCGCTCGGCGAGCCGCTCCGCGAACGCCTCGCCCGCCCGCGTGCGGCCCGATCCCGGCGGACCGGCGAGGATGGCGGCGTGCGGCCCGTCGGCCGACGTGTCCCACGCTTCGACCAGCCGGCCGACGACGTCCGAGTGGCCCACGCGGGCCCGTTCGCTGCGCTGCGTCATCCCTGTCTCCGGAAAGGTGCCGGATTGTAAGGCCTCGCCTGCTCCTGGGCTAGCATCGTCGACGTGCGCCGGATCGCGACCATCGCCGGGCTCGTCCTCGCGGCCGTCTTGGTGTCCGCGGCCGGGGGCCGGTTCGTGGGACCCGAGGCCCGGTCCGCGGCCCTCTGCCCCGACGGCATGGTCCACGTCCCCGAGGGTGCGTTCTTCGGCGGCGCCACCGGCGAGGAGGTCGGCATCCCCGCCCACGTCCCCGACATCGTCCGCGACCCCCGCCCCCGGGGACAGTTCGCGACCGCCGGCTTCTGCATCGACGTCGTCGAGTGGCCCGGCGCCGGCCGCCGCCCCATCGCCGACGTGACCTGGGTCCAGGCCCGCGTCGCCTGCGAGGCGGTGGGCAAGCGGCTCTGCTCCGAGGACGAGTGGGCCAAGGCCTGCGGCGGCGCGCTGGGGTGGCTCCGGCCCTACGGCGACCACCCCGTCGTGGGGCTCTGCCACGCGGACGTCGCCGAGGAGGGGCGCTACGACGCGGTCGTCGCCGCGGGCAGCGTCGCCACCTGCCGCTCGCCGTACGGGACCCTCGACCAGGAGGGGAACATCAGCGAGTGGGTGGAGGACCGGCGCGCCGCCGGCAGCCTCGACCGCTGGGTGCTCGGAGGGACCATGTGGCCCGGCGTCTACGGCGCCGGCTGCCAGGCGCGGCACGCGCATCCGGAGGTGGCTCCCGTGGCGGGGGACGACGGGTTCCGGTGCTGCAAGGAGGTGGGGCGATGGTGAGAACGACACTCCTGGCGACGGCGGCGGCGATGGCCGCCGTCTGGGTGCTCGCCCCCGCGCCCGCCCTCGCCGAGACGTTCCGCGTCCCCGACCAGTTCGGGGAGATCCAGGACGCGCTGGACGTGGCCGGCCCCTGCGACGTGGTCGAGGTCGACGACGGCGACTACCTCGGCAGCGTCGCCGTCGGCATCGGCGTGACCCTCCGCGCGGTCGGCGACGACGTGGTCATCGACGGGGGCGGGTTCGACGAGAACGGCGGCCAGATCGACTTCGTCGTGAGCCTCACCAACGGCAGCCGCGTCGAGGGGTTCGAGCTCCACAACGCCCGCAACGGCGTCTCCGTCGTCGGGAACTGGTCGGTCGCGTCGGGGAACACGATCCGGGACGTCGACGTCGGCATCTCCCTGGAGGGGTCGGTCGGCTACGCGGTCGGCAACACGATCGGCGACGGCGTGGACAAGGGCGTCGGGGCCAACGGCGCCATCGTCTGGCTCGACGCGAACGTAATCGACGGGGCCGAGACGGGCGTCGACCTCTTCCAGACGGAGTTCCGGCTCCTCGGCAACACGGTGACCGGGAGCGGGCGCGGCTACAGCCTGACCGAGTCGTGGGGCGAGGTGACGTCCTGCATCCTGACGGGGAACGACATCGGGTTCGTCGTCGAGGCGGGCTCGGTCGTCGTCCAGGACTGCGCCGTCGACGGCAACCTCGTCGGCGGACAGGTGCTGGAGGGGGACCCGCTGCTGCTCGACAACGACTTCGCCGGCAACCAGTTCGGGATCACGACGCTGCTGAGCAGCCCGTCGATCGTCGGCAACCGGGTGACGGACTCGGTCTACGCGGGCATCGCGGCGGACCTCGGGAGCGAGCCGCGCGTCGCCAACAACCTGCTCGTGGACAACACCGACGGGCTCAGCGCGGTGCTCTCGTCGCCGGTCTTCGTGAACAACACGGTGGTCGGGGGGGAGCGCGGCGTGGTGGTGAGATCGAGCGACGCGAGCGTGATCAACCACGTCCTGACGGGGGCGAGCGTGGTCGCGATCGACGCGTCGGACGGACCGGCGCTGGAGGCGGGGTTCAACCTGTTCTGGGAGAACGCGGACGACCTCCTCGGGTACGTCAGCGACGGGACGGACGTCTTCGGCGAGGACCCGCTGCTGGACGGCGACTGGCTGGCGTCCTCGGACAGCTCGCCGGTGGTGGACGGGGGCAACACGAACGTCGCCTACGAGGACCCCGACGGGACGATCGCGGACATCGGCCACGGCGGCGGCCCCGAGGCGGACGACGCCTACGTCGAGCTCCCCGGGGGCCCCCCCGTCAGCGGCGAGCAGTCCCCCTACGAGTTCCAGGAGGGGGAGCAGGGGGTGGTGTTCGTCCAGAACATCGTCGACGAGCGGAACGACCCGCTGGAGTTCCGCTGGGACATCGACCCCGACGACGGCCTGACGTACTGCGACGGGTACGCCAACGCGGTCGACTTCCAGCCCCCCGACGAGGGGACGTACAGCGTCTGGGTCCGCGCCGAGGACAGCGAGGGGTTCGAGGTCGAGGCGGAGATCGTCATCACCGCCCACAACCACGAGCCGGAGGTGACGCTGGACCTGTTCGAGGGGTTCGCGGAGGGGACCGAGTCGCAGATGCATGTCGACGTCTTCGACTGGGGGCTGGTGGACGAGCTCCTCGTGGACATCGACACCGACGACGACGGCCAGTACGAGCGGCAGGGGCTGGAGCCGGGCTTCATCTCGTGGACGCCGCCGCAGTCGGGGCAGGTCACGATCCGGGTCCGGGGGTACGACGACGACGGGGGCGAGGACGTCGTCGAGCAGCCGACGTTCGTGGAGAACCTGCCGCCGTTCCTGGCGGAGTCGCCGCCGGACGAGATCTTCGTCGGCCAGGCGTGGTCCTACACGCTGCAGGTGGACGACCCGAGCGACCTCGACACGGTGACGGTGACGCTGGACGACGGCCCCGAGGGGATGGAGCTGGACGGCGACCGGCTGAGCTGGGAGCCGCGCGCGGCGGACGTCGGCATCAACCCCTACGACCTGACCCTGACGGACAGCGACGGCGACGCGGTGCAGTACTTCCTGAGGATCGGGGTGTTCACCGAGAGCGACGGATGCGGCTGCGATCTTGGGAGCTGGGGAGGGTCGGCCGGGGCGGGGTGGGTGTTGGCAGGGGTGGTGATCCTGGGCCGGCGACGTCGGTGTTCAACACGGAGACACACGGAGGGCCACGGAGACCAGCACGGAGGTTGATCTCCGTGGGAATCTCCGTGGCCCTCCGTGTTGAGAACCGGCCGAGATCACCGCTCCAGCTCGCCGCACCCCCCCACGGACGCGGCGCCGTCGAGGACGGGCGCGCTGAACTCCAGCTGACGGGCGAGGGCGCAGCCGGCGTCGCCCCGGAGGCCGAGCCCGACGCCGAGGCCGCGGGCGAAGGAGGCGCGGTCGTCGTCGCGGTCGAGGTGGGTCCGGACCGCGTGCCACACCCCGGGCCGGTCCCAGGCGAAGACGGACAGCGACCAGCCGAGGTTCTCGTGGAAGATCTGGCGCTCCGCCAGGGACGCGTCGAGGTGGCGGCCGAGCCGGGCCGTGCGGCGCTCCATGAGGTCGCGGGGGTCGAGGGGGCCGCGGGCGCGGCGGCGCAGCGCGGAGTCGGCGGCGCCGGCGCCCGCGGCGAACCCGAAGCCGTCGCGCTGGTGCGGCGGGCGGCGGTCGACGAAGGCGTTGACCCAGGGCGCCTCCTCGTAGGTGACGTGGCCGATGTCCGACGCGACCCAGGCCTTGGGGCGGTACTCGGCGAACCCGTCGATCCGGGAGACGTCGAGCAGGGGGACCTGCTGCACGGCGCCGGCCAGGCCCCAGGCGGCGGCGAGCGCCAGGGCGAGGGGCCGGAGCCGCGGCCGCGTCCACGTCCACGCCACCGCGACCCCGAACGCGACGGCCGAGATCGGGACGAGCACGAGGAGGTAGCGGTCCGGCACGAACGGCCGCCGCGGCGCCAGCGCGCAGACGACGGCGAGGTGCACGAGCGGCGCCGCCAGCAGCCACCCCGCCACCGGCACCCACACGGCCGCGGTCCGCCGCCGCGCCTCGAGGACGACGAGCACCAGGACCGCCGCCACCACGGCCGTCAGCAGCCACCCGAACAGCGTCTCCATCGCCGGATCGTCCGAGATCCACGCCCCCACCGGCAGCAACCCCGACGCCGCCTGCCGGAACAGCCCCTCCGCCGCCCCGCCCGAAGCCAGCTCGAGCGGCGACGCCCCCGCCGTCTCCGTCACCGAAGCCGTCAGCCCCCCCGTCACCCACAAGACAAAACCCAACCCAACGCCACTGCCAACAGCGAGCCCCCCCGGCCGAGTCCACCGCCCCTTCCCCCTTTCCCCGCTTCCCCCCTTCCCCCTGAAGGTCGGCGTGTCGTCAGGCTCCAAGGCCGCGTCGACACCCTCCCCGCCATGGGAAGGTGGGAAGTGGGGAAGGTGGGGAAGGGCAGCCGCGACGAGCAGCAGGGGCGCGACCAGCAGGTTGGCTCCGGCCACGAGCCCGGCGAGGAGTCCGGCGACGACCGCGTCCCCCGCCGATCGGACGCGCCCGGACGTCAACGCCCAGGCGACGACCCCGACCAGCGCGGCCGACTCGGGGTGGGAGCCCCAGGGGACCATCGTCCCCGCGAGGAACCCCGGGGGCGGGACGAACAGCAGCGCCGCCGTCACCGCCGCCGCCTTCGGCCCCCCGAGGTGGTTCGCCGTCGCCGTCCACGCCACCAGCCCGATCGTCGCGAACAGGATCGCCACCAGCTTCAGCGCCAGGTAGCTCCCCGCCGCCCCGAACGGCACCACGAACAGCGCGTACAGCAGCGACACCGGGAGGTAGGCGCCGTGCGGCGCGTTGGTCCCCGCGCGGACGTGCCGGAGAACGCGATCGACGCCGGGGAAGCCGTCCGCCACCCACTCGTCCCCGATCGCCATCAGCTTGGTCTCGGCCGCGTCCGGCTCGGACAGCCGGTCGGCCGCGCACAGCACGAGCAGCAGCCGCGCCGCGAAGAAGGCGACGGCGAGGATCGCGAGGCGGCGTCGCGTCACGCCCGCGCCCCTAGATCAGGTGGAAGACGAGGGTGCAGACGCCGGACAGCGCCGCCACGCCGACCGCGCTCGCGGTCCACAGCACGATGACGCTCCGCTGGATGTCCTCGGGGACGCAGGGGTCGAGGATCTTCCCCTCCACGGTCTGCGTCTTCTGGAGCCCCAGGCCGGCCTCCACGGCGAGGCTGAGGCGGCGCAGCGGGGGCTCGCCGACGTGGTTCAGGAACCCCGCCATGGCGCGCGCCCGGGCGCCCCCGGCGAGCGGGATGATCACGTAGATGACGACCACCGCGATCCACGACGCCGGCCACGCCACCCACCGCTCCGTCCTCAGCGCGCCCACCCACAGCGGGTCGTTCGGGTCGGCGGAGCTCCGCGCGAACCGGGCGAGCTCGTGGACGACGACCGCCGCGGCGGCCACCCCGAGCCCCAGCGTGATCCCCCAGAAGGTCGCGAGGATCGCCCGCTCGACGACCCCTTCGCTCATCCGCGCGATGGTCGCCCGCGCCACCACCGGAGGGGTGCCGTCGCCGGGGTCGCCGTCGATGTACTCCAGCCACTGGCGGGCGACCTCGTCGTTGCCGTGGAGCAGGCTGGCCATGACGTCCGATCCCGCCGCGGACCGCCGCCGGATGCCGAACAGCAGGAAGAAGCCGACCGTCCACACGGCGAACTGGCCGTACGCCCCCTCGCCGAGGATGTAGCCCACCTGGGTCAGCGACCAGCCGATCAGGAACGCGCCCCCCATCAGCCAGAGCACGAGGATCTCGCCGCCGCGGACGAGGTTCCCCTTCATCCCCACGCGCATCGCGAACTCGATCCGCTTGGTCGCCCGCTGGACGGCCCGCTCCACCAGCGGCTCCCACCGGCGGGTCCGCACGACGGCGTCCAGGCACCACGCGAGCAGCGGGGCCAGCCCCACCCACCAGGGGTTGTCGACGGTCAACGGATCAGAATGATGCCTGGATCATCAGGTTGAGGCCCAGCCGCTGCGCCTGTGCGTCGTCCAGGACGCGGTCCCCGCCGTCGATCGGGTTGCGGGTGACGTTGTAGTCCTGCGTGTAGGAGACCTCGCCGATCACCGCGAGGATCGAGCTCAAGTGCCACTTGAGGGATCCCTTCACCGAGATGATGGTGAACGGGGCCTGCACGTCCGTCGGCATGCTCTCGTACTCGTTGGCCTCGGTGATGACCGTGAGCCGCCGCACCCCCGTCGCGTCCTCGCCGGACAGGAAGGACGCCGGCTGCATGATGCCGACGATGACGGCGGGCGTGATGTGGGCCGCCTCGATGTACCAGTCCCACCACAGGGCGCCGTAGATCTGGGGCTTCTGGATCGTCTCCTCCGCGAAGCTCACGTAGGGGATGAAGCTCGGGACGTTGAACACCAGGAACGAGACGTCGCGGTAGACGACGTCGAGCCCGACCCGCATCGACTTCAGGAACCGGGCCTGCGCGAACACGCCGCCCGTCAGCGCGTTGTCGAACACCTGCGCGCTGGGGTCGTCCGCGTCGATCAGCGACTGCCACAGCGTCGTGAACTCCACGCCCACGCCGAAGCCCCAGGCGCCCTCGTAGTCGGGGACGATGGTCCGGGAGATGTGGAAGTCGTCCCAGGTGTTCCGGAGGTCCTTGAGATCGGGGCTGAGCCCCATCTTCGTCCGGAGCGTCAGCTGCGCCCGCTGCGACACGCCGAACGCGGTCAGCGGCGTGCTCTTGAAGGGGTCCGCCTCGAACGTGCCCCGGTAGAAGTAGCCGCCCCCGGCGTCGTAGCTGAGCTTGAAGTCGCGACCGAGCTCGAAGTTCGGGCCGACCCCCATGAGGACGCCCCAGTAGGCCTCCGCCTCGGGCGTGTCGGCGCGGACCTGGATCAGCGACTTCGCGCCCGCGTACGCGTAGAAGCGGTCCGACTTGAAGTTGAGCTTGAGCCCGGGGACGGGGCCGCGGTTGCGGGCCCAGATCTGGTTGCCGCCCCACGTCAGGTCGTAGGTGTAGCCGAGCCGGAACCGGTTCGCGGAGTACGGCCACGCCGTCAGCTTCAGCGACGGGCCGGTCTTGTCCTTCCGGAAGAAGAACTCCACCCCGACGTAGCTGCCGTCGTCCTTGAACCGGCCGATCAGCTGGTTGTCCTCGGGGTCCCGCGAGAGCTCGAACTCGGCGACGAACGCGCCCTCGGTCTCGACGAACGGCAGGTAGCCCGCCGAGCTCCCGTAGAGAACGAGGTGCGTCTCGTTGACGACGGCCTGCTTCTCGCTGTTGAGCCCCTCGAAGAACAGCTCCGGGTACTCGTTCGCCATCCCCGGGTTCGGGGACTTGTCGGCGAAGCCGGCGAGGAGGTTGTCGTCGCCGATGTAGAAGGTCAGCGTCGTCTTCGTGAAGTCGGACCACGTGGGGCGCGGCGCGTCGTCGACGTCGGCCCCGGAGTCGGGCCAGGGGAGGCGATCGTCGTCGTCCTCGTCCTCGTCCTCGTCCTCGTCCGGCTCCTCGGCGAGCAGCGCCCGCAGCGCCTCGATCTCCTCGGGAGTCAGCGTCGAGAGCGGATCGGGCTCGGGCTCGGGCTCGGGGGGAGGCTCCTCGTTCTCGTTCTCGGCCTCGTTCTCGTTCTCGTTCTCGGCCTCGTTCTCGGCCTCGTTCTCGGCCTCGTTCTCGGCCTCGTTCTCGTCGATGTCTTCAGCGTTCGCGGGGGCCGCTACGAGGAGCAGCCCCACCAGCCACCAGGCCCTCATGCCCCTACTCCCAGCTCGCCCAGTCGTCCGTGGACCGCGGGTTGATGTTGTAGGTGTCCAGCTCGTCCGTCACCACGCCGACGAGGTCGGTGATCGTGCCGGCGCCGCCGGTCGCGGCGTTGAACGCGTCGCTGTCGTCGAAGAAGTCGCTCCCCACGACCACGTTCGTGCAGCCCTCGACCGTGTAGTAGCCGAAGTTGTTGCCGTCGCTGTCCTGGGTCACGTCCAGCGTCGCGATGCGGACGAGCATCCCCTCGTGCTGCTCGCTGACGCAGGCGTCGGCGAGGTCGAGCACGGGGACGTCCGCCGTATCGCCGGTGTCCGTGATCTGGGAGTCCTCCTGGACGACGATCTCGCTCTGGCCGCGGTACTCCTCGTACTCGCCGCTGACGTCCACGACCGCGCCGATCGCCGGCGCCGGGGCGTCGGCCCAGCTGTAGATCTCGATGCCCGCGAACAGGTCCCCCGCGGGGTCCACCGCGAAGAACGCGCTGTCGCTGAACCACGGCGCCGGGGACACCACCACCAGGCCCGTCGCCTCGACGTCGTCGTTCTCGAACACCTCGCGGCAGTTGATCTGCTTCAGCACGCCGTCGGCCGCCGTGTCGCAGCCGGCGTAGGTGAAGTCCACGTCTCCGCCCCAGCGCGGCGCCACCACCGCGTTGCCGAAGTCCAGGAAGAGCACGCCCTTCAGGCTGTCGACCGCCGTGCCGGGGTTGACGTCCACGTAGTAGTAGAGCGAGTCGATGATGGCGCCGTCGGCCTCCCATTCCCAGTAGTTGTCCCACCCGCCGGCGCTGTCCGCGGTCACGTCGGTCAGCTCGACGAGCACGCCGACGAGGTCCGCGGGGGCGAAGCCGCCCTCGATGTCGGCCGCCGCGATGGGGTGCGCGTCCGGCATCTCGCCGTCGCCCTGGCTGACCACGCTGTCCGCCGACGTCACCCGGATCTGCTTGAAGTCGAAGGGCTCGTCGAAGACGCCCGTGACCTCGACCGCCGTGCCCGCCCAGACGTCCGCGTCGTCCAGCGCCTCGGCCACGTCGGGGAACGTGAAGATCTGGATGCCGGAGCCCGGGCCCGACCCGTCCTGGATCCAGAAGCGGGCCTCGTTGTCGTCGTCGTCGTCCTCGATGTCGAACGGCGTCGTGATCACGCCCCGCACCGTCACCAGCGTGCCGTTGGCGTACTCGCCCGCGTTCAGCGCCGCGATGTCGGTCTCCACCGGGTCCACGCCCGCGTCGTCGTCGTCGCCGCGGCCGTCGCCGGGGCCGAAGTTGCAGGCGGTCGCGACCAGGGCCAGGCCCAGCAGCATCGTCAGGATTCGCAGGTTCGTCATCGTCGTCGTCCTCATTGGCCGAGCCGGTACGGCACGCCTTCACAGGTTTCGATGTCCCGGTAGTACTTCGGGGGAGCGATCCGCGGACCGGACAGCGGCCGCTCCAGCAGCCCGGGGCAGTCCTCGGGCCGATCCGCTTCGGGGAAGTCCAGGCAGCTGCGCGCCTCCACGATCCAGGGCGGATCCGCGGGGGCGGTGTGGCGCAGCACGCCGATCAGGTACTCGAGCTGGCGCTCCGCCGGGGGGCTGCCCGCCTCGCACTCGGGGAAGCCGTACGACGGCACCGTGTTCGCGTTGACGATCGTGATGCGGGACGGCTCCCCGTCGCACTCGCCGGGCAGGCTCGCGGGCCACTGCGCGAACTCGAGGTAGTTGTCGCAGTCGCTGGCCCGCCGGAAGTCCGACGTGATCCCCTCGATCCGCACCACCGACGCCTCGTACCCCTCCATGATCGCGTCGTCGCAGACGATCGCGGGGTCGAGGAGGACCGGCTGCCCGGGGTCGTGCCCCAGCGACTCGACCTCGTAGGTCGGGAACTGCAGCTCCGTGTAGCCGATGAACTCGGCCACGATGCCCGCCAGCGACTTCAGCCGGGCGCCGACCTCGATGTGGTCGGGGCGGCTGAACGTGAACACGAAGAGCGAGTTGAACTCGCCGGGGCCGTCGCTCCGGTCGGTCACGTAGAAGCCGTCGTTGGTGACCGTGGTGACGACCATCTCGCGCGGGTCGTCCCCGTCGTACCCGCGGAGCTGGACGTATTGGTGGCTCAGCGGCGACGCGTCGTCCGACCCCAGCGGCCGCTGCAGCTCGGCGACCGTGGGGAACGCCACGTGGACCGTCGGCGCCACCCCCACCGCGTAGCTCCCACCGTCCTCGTCGCTCACCCAGATCCGGAGCTGCCCGAACGCCAGCGCCACGTCCGCCGTGAACGTCGCTTCCCCAGCGACCATCGAGATCGAAGACGACCCCTCCAGCTGCCCCGGCTCGGTGTGCAGCGCAAGCGTCCCGCTCCAGTCCATCGGCTCCCGGTCGTACCCGCGCGCGGTCGCCCGGAGGCGGTACTCACGCGCGTCTGTCTCGAAGGGGAGGGGAGTCGCCGGATCCAGCCCCCCCGGCGGCTCGATGAACTCGAGATCGAAGTACATCGGCCCGGTCGCCTCGAACGGCTCGACCGTCGGCGCGCACGCCGCGAGGACCACCACGAGCAGGGCGACGTACCGCATCTAGAAGGCCGGCGTGATGCGCCCGTCCCCCGAGGGGTAGAGCAGGTTCAGCGGGATGGTGTCGCCGTCGGAGAGGTCCTGCATGAAGAACCGGACGGCGTCCCGCATCGAGATGCCGCTGTCCTCCTGCGTCGTGTTGTTCTCCAGAACGAAGAACCCGGAACCGCCCTGGGCGATGTAGTTGTTGGTCGCCAGCTCGTAGGACTCGGTGTCCGCGATGGGCCGGGCGCACGCCGCCGCGCTGCAGATCTCGCCGGGGACCGCGCAGTCGTCGTCGCTGACGCAGGGGTCCCAGGAGCCCCCGATGGTCACGTCCAGCCCGACCTCGTTCGCGCAGTCCATGACGAACCGGGCCGAGCTGATCTGCGCCTGCGTGCTGCACCCCCGGGACGCCGACCGGGCGGCCACGTAGTCGAAGAGCGCCTGCACCTCGGCGCCGCTCAAGAACATCGTCGTGATCGTGTTGTCGAACGGGAGCACGTTGAACAGCTCCTCGATCGTGACGACGTGCGTCTCCTCGAAGTCGCCCGGCCCCTGGATGTCGGTCCGGATGCCGAGGCTGTTGGTCATCCCGAAGTCGGTCTCGATCCCGCTCCGGTACTGCATCGCCTCGGTGACGAGGTTCCCCAACGGCGAGTCGCCCCCGCTGTTGCCGAACCGCCGCAGCCGGTCGGTGGTGTGGGCGACGGGCTGGTCGAGGTCGATCGTGTCCTCGAGCTCGCGCACGTAGTCCTCGAGCATCTCCGTCATCGACGGATCGGGGGGGATGTCCGAGTCGATCGGGAGCAGCGTGTTGTCGTGCGCGATGATCTCGCCGTCGAGCACCACGAGGTCGACCCGCTGCACGAACTTCGCGAACGCGCCGGCCGCCGAGACGAGGACCGTCTTGCCCGGCTGGGCCTCCGAGGGGACGACCTTGATCGGGTCGAGGGCAACATGCAGGTGCCCCCCGACCACTAGGTCGACGTGAGGATTCGTGCGCGCGATCTCCTCGTCGTCGTCCAGCCCGAGGTGGGTGAGGACCACGACGAGGTCCACCTGGGGCTCCAGCAGGCCCGTGTAGAACTCGACCGTGCTGAGGGTGTCCAGCGCCACCACGTCCATCGAGTTGTCGGCCTCGTGGATCGACGTGATGGAGGACAGGTTGGCCATCCCGACCACGCCGACGGTCAGCCCGTCGAGGTCGAAGATCGCGACCGGCTGGGTGAGCGCGTCGAGCTGGGAGTTCCAGGGGTCGTCGGCGCTGGCGAAGTCGTAGTTGGCGGCGAGGATGGGGTACGTCGCCCACTTCTCGACCTGGCTGGCGTAGTTCCGGGAGCCGGCGTCGAACTCGTGGTTCCCCGCGATCACCGCGTCGACCCCGAACTCGCTCATCATCCGCATCTCCACCTCGCCCTCGAAGAGGTTGAAGATCGGCGCCCCCTGGAAGTAGTCGCCGCTGTCGAGGTGGAGCGC
Organism: uncultured Rickettsiales bacterium; assembly: GCA_964344575.1. Taxonomy (GTDB): domain Bacteria; phylum Myxococcota_A; class UBA796; order UBA9615; family UBA9615; genus JAAESI01. The sequence goes on from CAYFOA010000034.1 coordinate 25,829, forward strand.
CCGCCCCGCCGTGGCGCGCTGCTCCTTCAGGATGGTCGCGATCTGCGGCGCCCCCCCGTAGGCCTCCTTGCCCTCCTCCAGCCCCAGCTCCTGGTCCGTGTACTGCGGGATCATCGCGTACGGCAGCACGCGGCTGTGGATGTCGCCGGTGTGCAGGATCGTCAGCCGGACGGGGACGCCGTCGAGGTCGGGCGCGCCCGCGTCCTGCAGGCACGAGGCGAGCAGCAGGGCGGCGATCGCGGCGGGGGCGAGGGCGGTGTGCACGGCGGACGGGTGAATACACGTCCGGGCCCCGCCGGGCAAGGCGCAAACAGGGCACGGCGAGGCCTCCGCGGCCCACGCTTGACATCGGATCGCCCCACAGGTCTTATGCCGCCGCTCCGGGGTCCCGGGGCCCCTCTCGAAAGGTGAGTCGATGAGCCTCCCGCTGCGCGTTCGCGCATCTGTCTTCTCGCTCCTGACGGCGGCGACGCTGCTGTCCGCGGCCCCCGCGGCCGCCACGTGGTTCCAGCCCCACACGCTGCAGGAGGACGTCCCCATCGCGGACGTCGAGCGGCCGCTGGTGATCGGCAAGTCCTGGTTCGTCGTCGACGTGGACTTCCGCCTCAAGTACAGCAACAGCCACTTCCTCGGCGACACGCCCGCCAACCTCGGCTTCACCGAGGGCGAGCACTGGAAGCGCGAGAACAACGACGGGCGCTGGGTCTACCGCCGCTGGGAGCTCGGCCTCGGCTGGGGGTTCAGCCGCAACATCGACATCTACGCCCGCATCCCGATCGTCTGGGGCTCGGTCTGGAACTCCCGCATGAAGGACGACGACGGCAACGACGTGCCCATCCAGGGCGCCGGCCTGGGCGACCTCCGGGGCGGCTTCCGCTACCAGTTCCTCCGCACGAAGGGCGAGGACGGCCGGTTCGGCAACTCGCTCATCGGCCAGCTCGACATGCGCTTCCCCACCGGCGACGAGTCCCCCGGCAGCTACATCGGCGGACCCAACAACGTCGTCACGATCCTGACCGGCACGGGGACCTGGGGCTTCGACTTCGGCGCCCGCTTCAAGCAGCAGCTGGCGATCGTGGCGCTGGAGGTCGGCGCGGGCTTCACCTGGAACCCCACGGGGACGGTGATGTACCTCATCGAGGACGAGGAGAACCAGTTCAACCAGCACATGGATCCGGGCGACGTCATCCACGGCGACGTCGGCGTGACGGTCCAGTTCTTCGACAACCTCGCCCTGCGCGGGGACCTCTTCATCGACTACCGGACCAAGAGCCGGTGGGGGAGCACGAGCGGCGGCTTCCCGGCGTGCAAGGACTGCGCGGACATCCCCAACAGCGACGGCCTCTACATGGACGTCCAGGCGCGCCTGATCAGCGACTTCAACGTCCACCTCGGGATCGACGCCTACTTCCGCTACACGCTCGCCGGGCGCCACAACTTCCTGTGGCCGCTCGAGGACATCAGCCCGTCGCGCGGGTGGACCGCCGGCGCGAACCTGGCCTACCGGTTCTAGGGGTGAAGACGATGCACAACCTGATCGCCGCCACGCTGGCCCTCACCTTCGTCGTCGTCGCCGCGCCGACCGACGCCGAGGCGAAGCTCGCCTTCTTCCGCAACTACCCCGACCTGCAGTGGAACGTCATCAAGACGGAGCACTTCAACGTCTTCTACCCGAAGACCCGGAACCCGAACGCCGAGCACCAGCTCGACGGCGAGTTCACGGCCCGGAAGACGGCCTTCGTGGCCGAGGAGATGTACCCGCTGGTCTGCGGGCAGTTCAACTTCTACCTGGACGAGACCATCAACATCGTGATGCTCGACCAGACCGACAGCCTCACCGGCTACACGGTGCCGAACTACGACTGGATCGTGGTCTCGGGGCGGCACAGCGACCTGCTCTGGCGGCTCCGCGGCCACCACGACTGGCTGCGGAACGTGATGTACCACGAGTTCGCCCACGTGGTTTCCCTCAAGGCGGACCACGTCTTCGCGGAGGAGGCGTTCGGCGCGCTGGTGAGCGCGCGCTGGAGCGACGGCCGGATCAACACCAACGCGGCGGCCGGCGGCTTCATCATGAAGGGCGACCCCTGGTTCTGGGTCGAGGGCGGCGCCGAGTACTACACCGAGGTCGCGGGCATCAACACGTGGACGTCCAACCGCGAGATGCGGATGCGGATGGACACGCTCGAGGACACCCTCCTCAACTTCGACGACATGGGGGACTACTTCGGGTCCAACGGCGGCTTCGACGGCAACCGCCACTACCTGTCCGGCTACAGCTTCGCCCTGTACCTCGAGGAGCGCTTCGGCGAGGGCGTCTACCAGAGCTTCGCGCTGAACCGCGAGGAGTCCGGGTGGAGCCCGAACTTCCTGTCGGTGATGGAGGAGACGCTGAACATCTCCGCCGACGACCTCTACGACGACTGGCGGGTGTGGCTGAAGACGAAGTACGAGGCGGTCGAGGCGGAGGTCATGAAGGACCCCGCCATCGGCGAGCGCGTCGCCTACCGCGGCTACGTCCCGTACTTCGAGTCGCTCCACCCGGACAGCCGGGAGAAGGACGCCCAGGTCCGCGAGTTCAAGGGCGGCGACAAGTACAAGTGGCGCAGGGACCGTGAGGCCGACGGGGTCTACGCCTGGGCCGCTCGCTTCACCAACGACGGCGGCCGGGCGGGGGTCTTCAACCTCAACGCCCGGGGGGTCCAGGTCGTCTCCATCCCGGAGGACGTGCTGACTCCGTTCGGCAGCGACGCGCGCCAGGAGGTCCCCTACGTCGACGACGTCCTCGTCGCCGAGTCCACCAGCTACGTGCAGCGGCTGCTCCCCGCGACGGGAGACTCGCAGTTCGACTTCTCCCCGGACGGGAACAAGGCGGTCTACGTCTGCGCCGAGGACGCGATCGCGTTGAGCAAGGCCGAGGCCAAGGACCTCATCCCCACCAAGCGCAACCTGAACCTGGACGGGTACTCCTGGCACCAGCTCTGCATCGTGGACCTGGTGCAGTGGGACGCGAACGAGCGCGACTACTACGTCGAGAAGCTCGGGTACTCCCCTCGGGAGCGGGCCGACCTCAAGCTGGAGATGCAGCGCCGCGGCGTCACCCCGCCGAAGTTCGACAGCGAGGAGAAGGCGGGCCTGAAGGCCAAGGAGAAGCGGGCCAAGAAGGACGTCGAGAAGGCGGGCTTCTTCATGCACGCGCCCGTCTCCATCATCGGCGGCGACACCCCGGAGCGCCGCGTCAGCTACCCCGCGTGGTCGCCCGACGGGAACCTCATCGCCTACACCAAGTACGCCGACGCGCGGCAGGAGCTGTGGGTCTGGGACCTCGCCAAGAACGAGGGGCGGGCGCTGACCAACTTCTCCGACGGCACCCGCTTCGAGTCGATCGACTGGTCGCCCGACGGCACCCAGCTCGTCGTCGGCTCGTACCGCTGGAACCAGAACGACATCTACGTCTACGATCTTCAGGGCAACGGCCGGCCGCTGACGATGGACCGGTTCGAGGACCGCGACCCCCACTGGGGCCACGACGGGAACATCTACTTCACGTCGGACCGCGTTGGCGGGATCTTCAACGTCTTCAAGCTCAACCCGCGGCTCGAGCCGGGCGTCCTCGACACCGACCTCGACGGCCTCCTCGACCACGAGGACCAGTGCCCCACCGAGCCGGAGACGCGGAACCTCTTCAAGGACTCCGACGGCTGCCCCGACACCGTCCCCGTCCGCGTGACGGCGGACAAGGTCGAGATCGACGAGAAGGTCTTCTTCGAGCTCGACAAGGCCATCATCAAGGCGGAGTCCCACGAGCTGCTGAACGCCGTCGCGCGCGTCATCGTGGAGAACCCGCAGCTCGAGGCGATCGAGGTGGCGGGCCACACCGACAGCCAGGGCGAGGAGGAGTACAACCAGGAGCTCTCCGAGCGGCGCGCCGAGGCCGTCATGACCTACCTCGTCGGGCAGGGCGTGGCCGCCGAGCGGCTTGCGTCGGCGGGCTACGGCCAGACGGTGCCGCTGGTCGAGGGCGACACCGAGGAGGCCTTCGCGACGAACCGGCGGGTCGAGTTCACGATCACGAAGCAGTCCGAGCGGACCGAGATCGTCGAGCAGGAGACCACCGAGGCGGAGGCGGTCTACGCGTGCGGGGAAGGGCCCGAGGCGGAGCGGCTCGGCAATGCCTACCTCGTCCAGGTGACCAACGTCGTCTCCGGCGCGTTCACGCCGTGGCTCACCCCCAAGGGCCACCTGATGTACGCCAACTACACGCCCCACGGCTGGAAGCAGTGGGGGCTGAACTGCGCCGACTTCCACAACACGGTGGTCGATGACACGACGCTCGTGATCGCGGAGGCCGACTACAAGCTCGACGTCCCCCAGGAGGTCTACCCCGACTACAGCGCCGTCACCTCGACCGTCCCGATGCACGGCCAGTTCTGGCGGAGCCCCCTGCTCATCCCCATCATCGAGCTCGGCAACGTCTCCCTGACCCACATCGGGTTCAGCATCGCGGCCTACTTCAACGTCTCCGACGTGCTCGACACGAACGAGATTTCGGCCTATGCCGAGGCGGGCGAGAACATCCGCCTGCAGATCTTCTATCAAAACAAGCGGAGCTTCGTGGAGTGGCGGGCGTTCATGTTCGCCGGGATCCTGAAGTTCGACTACGGCTTCAACCTCGACGACGACGGCGACAGCGCCACCACCGACGACCAGTTCCTCGCCGACATCAAGCAGGGCTTCGCGTTCATGGGCGGCGGCGGCGCCGTGACCATCCCCTTCGGCCCGGCTCGAGACGTCTTCGACATCGACATCTCCGCGTTCGGCTACGGCCGCGCGGTCAAGGGCGTCAGCGACGGCAAGAAGTACCGGCCGCTCGACTTCCGGCTGCTCAACACGATCGAGCTGGAGCTGGTCAGCCCCTCGATCGCGCGCGCCGTGCGGTGGGGCAACCCGAACCCCCGCGGCGGGCGCGCGTTCAGCTTCAGCTGGTCGCCCAACTACGTCCGGCCGCTCAACCGCGCCACCGGCGGCGTGTCCGTCGACGACGGGCAGGTCTTCGAGGACTACTTCTTCAACGAGTTCCACGTCAACTACAGCGAGTACCTCAAGCTGCCGTGGAAGAAGCCCAACGGAGAGAGCGCGAACCACACGCTCCAGCTGAACCTCGAGCTGGGGTTCATCGACCGGAACGTCCCCTACATCGACGAGATCCACGGCGGCGCGAGCGGCGGCTTCCAGCGCTCCCAGGTGCTGCGGTCGGCGACGACGTTCGCGGGCTACGAGTCGTGGAGCCTCGCCGGCGAGACGGCCGCGCTGGTCAACCTCCAGTACCGGTTCCCGATCGCCCGCCAGATCGACGTCAAGGTGGGGCCGCTGTACATCGAGTCGATCTACATGCAGGTCTTCGGCACCGTCGGCAACTTCTGGTCGTACGACGTCAAGCCCGACGCGCAGACCGCCGACCTCTTCGGCGAGCGCGTCCTCGCCGACCCCGAGACCCGCAAGGGCGGCGGCCTCGACCAGCCCGGCAGCGGCGTCTTCCGCGAGTACCCCGGCATCGTCGCGTCCGAGAACGGCTGGCCCATCCTCGCCGACGCCGGCGTCGAGCTCCGCTTCGCCATGAACACCTTCAACCGGGCGTCGTGGTTCAGCAGCATCCGCGTCGCCTACGGGTTCATGGGCGTCAGCGGCCGCGGCGACGTCGACGGCGACGACGTCTACACCAACAGCAGCGACCCGACCCTCGACAACCGGTCCGACGAGCGGGAGCCGGCCGGCTTCCGCTTCATGATCGGCATCGGCCAGGGGTGGTAGGAACGATGAAGAAGCTCAACCCCGTCCTCTTCCTGCTCGCCGCCGCGCTGGTCCCCCCGACCGGCTGCGCGCGCGACACCGGCGACGCCGGCGTCAAGCCCATCGGCGTCGGGTTCGACCCCGGCGACCTGTTCCCCGGCCCCGAGGAGCGCGGCGGCGTGATCGACCTCGTCCAGGTCAACACCCGCGGCCACAACCTCGACTTCGGCGTGACCGGCTTCTTCGGCAGCAGCGGCGCGTTCACGTCCATCGGGTCCGACCCGTTCGACGCGATCCTCGGCTGGGGCTGGTTCTTCTCCCCCGCGCTCCTGGCGGCGGACGAGTACAGCGCGCTCAGCCCCAAGGGGCCGGACCTGCCGGAGTCCTGCTTCGTCCAGGTCAACACGCGCGGGCCGCTGGGCAGCTTCCGGACCGTGGACGTCGGCGACAACCTGGTCTTCGCGTCCGAGGGCGACGAGCCGACCAGCTTCACGATGACCCGGAACCCCCAGGACTACCCCGTCAACACGTCCTCGGTGTTCATCTACTACATCGGGCTGCAGCCGCTGCTCGCGAACGACCCCGTGCTCCCCGACAACTGGGCCTACGGCACCGATCTCGAGATGCAGTTCACCGGCGCCCTCCCCCCCGAGAACGCCCCCGTCGCGGCCATCCCGCTCCCCTCGGACGCCGAGGACGAGCGCGTCGGCAAGGCGGCCGGGCACCCCACGGTGTTCGCGCCCCACGAGCTGACCGGCATCACCGTGAGCAACCAGCTCGACCCCGACGACGGCCAGGCGGTGGTCCGCTTCGCGCCCACGTCCGACGGCCTCCCGAACTTCCTCGGCAACGACGGCGTCCTCCACGTCCAGTGGGACATCGACGACGACAAGGACTACAGCGACTCCAAGGTGACCGTCGGCATCCTGCTCCTGCGGGAGGGCGAGGGCTCGATGATCGAGGGGCTCTTCGGGGACGACGAGTTCTGCATCCCGGCCGAGCCGTACGACGTCGGCGGCGAGCGGGACGAGGCGTGGGCGGCCGAGTACAACTACCGCAAGGAGTTCTGGTGCGACCCCGGCTACGAGCCGGACCTGGAGATCGGCAACGACGAGTTCGGGCTCGACCTCCTCGGCGACGACACCTGCCACAACGGCCTCGACGACAACGACGACGGCCGCTGCGACGAGGGCGGCTGCGAGGTCGACGGCGAGTGGCTGGCGCCCGACCCGAACTGCGCCCGCCACGCGCTCGAGACCTCCGTCTGCGGCAGCGACGGCCTCTGCCGGAGCGCCGGCGGCGACCGCGGCGGCGACGGCCACGTCGCCGAGCTGCTGTGCACCGCCGACGACGACGGCGAGTTCGTCGTCCCCGCCGACCAGATCGAGGCCCTGATGGACAGCATCGACGCCACCGAGGTGGTCGGCGCGGTCCTCAAGGTGGCCCGCACCTCCGAGGTCCTCATCGAGGTCCCGACGGTCCGCGACATCGTGGGCAACGAGGACAACATCAACCCGGTCCGACTGCGCGCCTCCCAGGTGGTGCACGGCCGCTTCGACTGGGGGGAGTAAGCGATGCTCCGGTCCCTTCTGATCTCCTTCGCCGCCCTCGGTGCCGTCACCTGGCTGGCGGGCTGCGGCTGCAACCCCGACCCCTACTTCGAGGGGGAGGGGCCCGACGTCGACGCCATCGTGCCCGCGTGGCAGAACGGCAACCTCGGCGGCGAGCACGTCCTCGGCCTGGTCGAGGACATCGACGACCTCAGCGACGAGGAGCAGGAGCTCGTCGAGCCCTACATCGTCTCGATCCAGGGCGCGTTCGACGAGACCGACTGCGGCTCCCCGGCGGTGCAGTTCGGCAGCCGCGCGGTGACGGTGCTCGCCGTCCGCAGCGACGTCATCCAGGTCCTCGCTCCTCCGGGCCCCGTGCGCGGCGGCCGGGTGGACGTGACGGTGACGTGCGAGAACGGCGCGACGCAGCTGTCCGACGCGTACGACTACGTCTTCGGCGACGTCCGCGACGCCACCGGCTACGTCGGCGGCGTGCTCGCCGAGTTCGACGACGAGGACGGCGACGGGCAGCCCGACGATCCCGACGACGTCCGCCGCATCCAGCGCCTCGGCGAGCTGTACGAGAACGAGTACGCCTCGTTCACGCTGTTCTACGGCGCCGCGCCGTTCCTCAACCAGCCCGAGCCGGTCGGCTACGGCTTCTTCTTCAACCAGCCCGCCCCCCGCGCGGCCAACTTCTACGGCGGCACGGCGGGCCTCGTGTACGCGGGCGCGACGGCGGGCGACACGGACCTCCTGGACGTCCCCCCGCAGCGTCCGCAGATCGCGTTCGAGGTCCCCGAGCAGGGCGACCGCATCCGCGGCGGCGACGAGGTCTGGTTCTACCGGACGCGGAACACGCCCGCGTTCGACGAGCCGCTGACGGACTTCGCCCAGAAGTACCCCACCCGCGCCGACGCGCCCGACCCCTGCAACCCGCTGAAGGACGGCACGGCGCCGGAGATCGGCCAGCCCGAGCAGTTCAACCGCCACGGCGTCTGGATGGGCGTCCCGTTCGACGACGACGAGGGCATCCAGCGGGTCCGCTTCCTCCGCATCGGCAACGACGCGGGCCGCTACTGCGAGCCGTACCTCGGCTGCTCGCCGACCCCGACGGAGTGCGGCGACGGCGACGCCGACTTCCTCAACAACACGCGCCTCCCCCTCGGCTTCGGCGACCGCTGGCTCGAGCCGGAGACGCCGTCGATCGAGTCCCTCCGCGACGAGTACCCCCACGCCGCCCCGGAGCTGCTCGCGTACCTCGAGTGCGTCGAGGAGGGCGGCACCGAGGACGCCTGCCTCGACGGGCTCGGCATCATGCTCGACAGCGGCGTCTACGACGACGTGTTCCTGTGCCGGAGCCTCGACGAGGCGGACGAGTTCCCGTGGTTCCGCGGCGACGACCCCGGCGGCACCTTCGACGACGGCATGTGCCTCATCCTCGAGACCCTCGGCCCCATCGAGATCACCGAGGGGGCGACCTACGTCGACATCCCCGAGGTCGCGCGGGGCAAGTGGACGCTGGACGAGGACAACAACTTCTACGACGGCTTCGGCGCCCGGTACGCCGGCGTGGGCGAGAACGTCATGCCCCGCGGCGAGCCGATCCACATCGCCTACGAGCAGGGCTTCTACCGGGGCGACTTCGTCCCCGCGAAGAACCTGTCCTACGACGACGACGGCAACCTGGAGACGGACGACCGCGGCGAGGTGCTGCTCACGGTCCCCGACGCCGTCCCGTACCCGATGGGCTTCCTGTGCCGCAACGCCGACGACGAGCTCGACGCGCGGCCGGAGTGCAACGAGGGAGACGCGGTGGTGGCGCGGTTCGACGACGCCCCCTACGTCGAGATCCCGCCGCTGGACATCGGCACGTTCATCGACGCTGTCACCCAGGGCGAGACGCTGACCGACCAGGAGTCGTGGGACTACCGCGAGTTCCTCGGGCTGCAGACGGCGCTGGAGCCGGTCCTCCTCCCGGAGCCCGGTGAGGAGGCGCTGGAGTGGCGGTTCCCCCTCCCCGGCGGCGTGGGCGGCAGCGAGCCGCTGGACGGCGGCGGCTGGGACGACACCTACTACGTCGTCACCCTGGAGGTCCGCGACCTCGAGCGCGCCTCCGGCCTCGACAACGACGCGGCGTGGCGCGCGTCGGCGTTCGCGTTCGCGGGCGACGACGAGATCGTGATGCCCGCGGCGACCCTGGCGACGCTCCCCGAGATCGCGGACGTCTTCCGCCCCGACACCGAGGACCAGAAGGGCTCGCAGTACCTCGGCATCATCCGGATGCAGGCCCACCGCACCGCGCGCTGGAACCTGTCCGGCGAGAACGGGGAGTTCCGGGACAGCAACGGCAACGCGATCTTCGACGTGAACACCGAGTGGCTCTGGTACTTCCAGAACCAGCACAGCTGCTTCGACAGCATCGACAACGACGGCGACGGCCTCTGCGACGCCCCCAACTCCCAGGGCATCGGTCAGTGCACCGACGAGAACGGCCAGCGGCTCGACCCCGACCCCGCCTGCACCATCGAGGGGGCGCTGTACGAGACCGCCGACTGCGACGACGGTGAGGACAACGACGAGGACGGCCTCATCGACGCCGAGGACCCCGACTGCCTCGACGGGGACGGCAACCACGACCGCAACGACGTCACCGAGGGGGCGACCTGCGACGACGAGATCGACAACGACGGCGACGGCTGGGTCGACACGGACGACCCGGGCTGCGGCGGCGACGACGAGGGGGCCTCCGAGGGCGGCTTCGACTTCGTGTCCGACTGCACCGACGGCATCGACAACGACGGCGACGGGTTCGTCGACGTCCGCGACGGCGGCTGCGAGACGGCCGAGGACGACGAGCTCGGCGACACCTGCACCGACGGCATCGACAACAACGGCGACGGCTGGATCGACGCCGACGACATCACCTGCCGCCCGGGCTCGCCGTTCGACGGCAACGAGGTCGAGTACACGACCGGGGAGGGGAGCGAGTTCCCGTGCTCCAACGTCGCGTTCCAGGCGGGCGACTACATCCCCGTGGACGACGACGAGGACGGCCTCGCCAACGCCGACGACCCCGAGTGCGCCTACGGGTGGGACCCGAGCGGCGAGGACGGGGCGCCGGACGAGTGCCACGACCGCGTCGACAACGACGGCGACGGCTGGATCGACGACCTCGACGCCCAGTGCTCGCTCGACCCCTCGACCGAGGAGGAGGGGCTCGCCGGCGGCAGCTGCGAGAACGGCGAGGACGACGACGGCGACGGCTGGATCGACATCCTCGACCCGGAGTGCCACAGCGCCGAGGACAACGAGCTCTTCCCCACGTCCGAGCTGCAGTGCAACAACGGCGTCGACGACGACGAGGACGGTGACGTCGACAGCGCCGACGCCGACTGCCCCACCGGCAAGGACAACCACGAGGAGCAGTGAGCACGAGCCTCCTGCTGCGGGGGGTCGGGGTCCTCGTCACGAACGATCCGGAGGCCGGTGAAGGGCCCCTGGGGATCGTCCGCGACGCGGCGGTGCTCTGCGAGGGCGGCCGGATCGCGTACGTCGGGCCCGAGCGGGACCTCCCCGAGGTGGACGGCGACGAGCCCCAGACCCTCGACCTCGACGGCCACCTCGTCACCCCCGGGCTCATCGACTGCCACACCCACCTCGTCTACGCGGGCGACCGGCTCGACGACTTCGAGGCCCGCCTCGCGGGCGACACCTACGCGGCGATCAGCGAGCGCGGCGGGGGGATCCTGTCGACGGTGCGGGCGACCCGCGCGGCGTCCGACGAGCTGCTCTGCGACCTCGCCGAGGCGCGCGTGGAGCAGGCCGTCGCGCACGGGGTGACCACGATCGAGGTGAAGTCCGGCTACGGCCTCGACACGCACCACGAGCTCCGGATGCTGAAGGCGGTCCGGTCCGCCAACCGGCGCGCCATCGCGGACCTCGTGCCGACCTTCCTCGGCGCCCACGCGCTCCCCGTGGAGGCCCGCCGGAGCGACGCGGCCCGCCGCCGCTACGTCGACGTCGTCGTCGAGGAGATGCTCCCCGCGGTCGTCGACGAGGACCTCGCGAAGTTCTGCGACGTCTTCATCGAGGAGGGGGCGTTCACGCTGGAGGAGGGCCGCCGCGTGCTCGAGGCGGCGCGCGACCTGGGGCTCGGGCTCAAGGTCCACGCCGAGCAGATGACGTGCACCGGCAGCGCCGAGCTGGCGGCCGAGCTGGGGGCGGTCAGCGCCGAGCACCTGGAGCACGTCAGCGACGCCGGGATGGCCGCGATGGCGGCGGCGGGCACGGTCGCGGTGCTGCTCCCGGGGGCGGCGTTCTTCCTCCGGGACTGGATGACGGACGGCCGCAAGCTGACCGACGCGGGCGTCCGGTGCGCCGTCGCGACGGACCTCAACCCCGGGACGTCGCCCACGAACAACCTCCCCCTGATGGCGCAGATGGGGGTCCTCGGGTGTCAGCTCACGCTGCAGGAGGCGATCCTCGCGGTGACGGCCCACGCGGCGGCGGCGCTGGGGCTCGAGGACCGGGGCGTGCTCCGGGCCGGCGCGGCGGCGGACCTCGCGATGTGGCGCTGCCGCGACGCCCGGGAGCTGCTCTACCACTTCGGGATCGCGCCCTGCAGCGGCGTGGTCAAGCGCGGCCGCTACTACCGCGTCGAGGCCCCCCGGCCCGGCCGCTTCCGCCCGCTCCCCTAGCCGGGGCTCGGCTTGCGCGGATCCCGGGAGTCCTTACACTTACGCCCATGATGACGACCCCCGCCGCCCTCGTCTGGACCCCCGGCCCGCTGGAGCTGGTGGTGTTGCTCGTGATCATCATGATCTTCTTCGGCGTGGGGAAGCTCCCCGAGGTGGGCAAGGCGCTGGGGTCGTCGATCAAGGCCTTCAAGGAGGCGCAGAAGCCGGAGGCGCTGGACGTCACCGAGTCGGCCACCGAGGTCGCCACCACCGCCACCGAGACCGAGGCCGAGAAGGTCTCCTAGTCAGCCCTCGGCCATCCAGCCGTCGAGCTCGGCGGCGATGCCGTCCAGATCCAGCCGGACCTCCCCCCGCTCTCCGTCGACCTCGGAGACGATGGTCCCCTTGTCGCTGACGTGGTGGACGGGGACGTCGCCGCTGATCGGGGGCTGGCGGCGGGCCTCCAGCAGCTGGGTCGCGGCCTCCCGCACCGACGCGTCGATCTTGCGGTTGGTCTGGACGTACTGCAGGTGCGGCAGCATCAGGTGGGGCACGCACGACAGGGCGATGTCGATCGGGGTGTAGGGGTTGCACGCGAGCGCGACCTTGACCTTGTAGCGGCGCACCCAGCGGGGGTGGCGGAAGACCTCGACGAGGTTGTCCGGATTGGTCGGGCGCATGGCCGCGATGCGGACGACGTCCCGCTCGAGGATCCGGGGGTTGTCGAGCAGCAGGGCGACGACCTGGGGGTTCCGGTCGAAGAGCAGCCGGTCGATCTTCATCCGGTCCGTCCCCCGCGCGTGCGCCTTCCGCCAGCCCAGGGACGTGTCCGGCATCATCTGGTTCTCCTTCTTGAGGAAGGAGACGTCGACCTCGCGGACGGCGGGCGACTCCGGGGAGAGGAGCATCCGCGCGACGCTGGGGCGGCCGTTGCGGTGCGCGATCTCGTACATCTGGCGGACGCGCTTGTAGCCGATGGCGTCGACCAGCGGCCGCGCGGTGGTGAGGTCCAGCAGCACCTCCTGGGCGCGCGGGCTGCGGCGGGCCGAGTTCAGCACCAGGTGCTCGAGCAGCGCGTAGGCCAGGTGGGCGTCGTAGCGGCGGAGCCGGTGGACCAGCGCCAGCGCCCGCATGTTGCGATCCCGGACGGCGAGCAGCTTGCTGATGAACGGCCCCACGAACGACGGCGCGAACCGGTCGACGCGGTCGCGGAGCACGTTCAGCAGGGCCAGCCGGCCGAGCTTCAGGGGATCGTCGTTCGCCGCCATCGTTGCGACGATCTTACGCGCTCGTCATCTCCGCGAGGATGGCCCTTGTCGCCGCCTTGCGATCCGGGGCGTTGCGGATGGGCCGCCCCACCACCAGCCAGTCGGCGCCGCCGCGGACCGCGTCCGCCGGCGTGGTGACGCGCTTCTGGTCGCCCGCCGCGGCCCCCGCGGGGCGGATCCCGGGGGTGAGGATGCCGAACGGGGCGGGGAGCGCGGGCCGGAGCAGGGGGAGCTCCTTGGGGGAGGCGACGACCCCGCCGCAGCCGGCGTCCCGGGCGAGCTTCGCCAGCGCCAGGACCTGGTCCTCGACCCCGCGCCCGACGCCGACGTCGTCGAGGTCGGCGGCGTCCAGCGACGTCAGCACGGTCACCGCGAGGACCCTCGCGTCGTCCCCGGCGCCGCGCGCGGCGGCCTCCAGCATGGCCCGCCCGCCCGAGGCGTGGACGGTCATCAGCTCCGCGCCCAGCGCCGCCGCCGACCGGCACGCGCCCTCCACCTGGGCGGGGATGTCGTGGAACTTGAGGTCGAGGAAGACCTTGAAGCCGAGGTCCCGCAGCTCGCCGACGAGCGACGGGCCGGAGCGGGTGAAGAGCGTGGTCGCGACCTTGATCCAGGTCAGCTCGTCGCGGAGATCGCGGGCGACCTCCAGCGCTTCGGAGGGGTCGGGGACGTCGAGGGCGAAGACGAGATCGGCCATGGCGGGCGGACTGTACACTCCCCGCGCATGCGTGAGGAGGTCAGCATCGAAGGGGTCCTGGGGCACGTCGTGTTCCGCAACCCCGACAGCGGCTTCACCATCGCCCGGCTCGAGCTCGACGAGCGCGCCGTCCCCGTCACGATCAAGGGCGTCCTCCTCGGGGTCGACACCGGCGAGCGGGTCCGTGTCCACGGCCGGTGGGTCACCGACGCGAAGTACGGGCGGCAGTTCCAGATCGACAGCTTCCTGCCGGTCACCCCCGAGACGCTGGGCGGGCTGGAGAAGCACCTCGGCGGCGCCCGCGTGCAGGGGATCGGGCCGATCTACGCGAAGAAGCTGGTCGAGCACTTCGGGGAGGATCTCGTCGACGTCCTCGACAACGAGCCCGGCCGCCTCCGCGAGGTCCCCGGGATCGGCCCCAAGCGGGCGACCTCCATCGTCGCGAGCTGGAAGGAGTCGCGGCAGCAGCGGGACACCTGGATCTTCCTCCAGGGGCTCGGCCTCCAGCAGGGGCAGGCGGGGCGGATCGTGAAGCGGTGGGGGGAGCACACGGTCGACAAGGTCCGGACCAACCCGTGGCTCCTCGCGACCGACGTGGCGGGGATCGGGTTCCTCACCGCGGACCGGGCGGCGTCGTCGCTGGGGTTCGCCAAGGGGAGCCCCCACCGGCTCCGCGCGGGGCTGCTCCACGTCCTCGGCCAGGCGACGACCGAAGGGCACTGCTTCCTCCCCCGCGACGAGCTGCTGGCGCGGGCGCGGGACCTCCTCGGCGTCGATCCCGCCGCGCAGCTCGACGGCCTCCCGGTGGTGATCGAGGGCGAGCGCGTCTACCTCCGGGAGCTGCACGGCGCCCGGGAGACGGTCGTCGAGGAGCTGCTGACGCTGCTCCGGACTCCGCCCCGCCCCGTCTCCATCGACGTCCCCGCGGCGCTGAAGTGGGCGTCCGACCGGTCCGGCCTCGTCCTCACCCCGGCCCAGCGGGACGCCCTCGCGCGGGCGATGGTGGGGAAGGTCGTCGTCATCACGGGCGGCCCCGGGACGGGCAAGACGACCATCGTCCGGAACCTGCTCGACGTGTGGGAGGCGAAGCGGCTCCGGGTCCGGCTCGCGGCGCCCACGGGGCGGGCGGCGCGGCGCATGGAGGAGGCGACGGGGCGGCGCGCCCTGACCCTCCACCGGCTGCTCGAGTTCTCGCCCCGGGAGGGGGACTTCCTCCGCGGCCCCGAGAACCCGGTGCTCGCGGACGCGGTGGTGGTGGACGAGGCGTCGATGATCGACCTGCCGCTGGCCGCCAGCCTGCTCCGGGCGCTCCCCGCGGACTGCCGGCTGGTGCTGGTGGGGGACGTCGACCAGCTGCCGAGCGTCGGCCCCGGGCGGGTGCTCGCGGACCTCATCGACAGCGGCGCCGTCCCCACGATCGCGCTGGACGTCGTGTTCCGGCAGGACGAGGCCGGCCTCATCGTCACCAACGCCCACGGCATCCTCGCGGGACGCCGGCCGCGGTCGGCGGACGACCCGTCGGGGGACTTCTTCGTCGTCGGGCGGGACGACCCGGAGCTGGCGGCGAAGACGGTCGTCCACCTCGTCACCGAGCGCATCCCCAAGCGGTACGGGCTGAAGCCGGGGGACGACATCCAGGTGCTGACGCCGATGCGGAAGGGGACGTGCGGGACGGGCGCGCTGAACGTGGCGCTGCGGGCCGTGCTGAACCCCCAGGAGGGGACGCTGGGGGAGTCCACCCGGGCGTTGGTCGGCGACCGCGTCATGCAGATCGTCAACGACTACGACAAGGACGTGTTCAACGGGGACGTCGGCTGGGCGGCGCGCGTCGGGCCGGAGGGGAAGGGGCTGGTGGTCGCGTTCGACGACGGCCGCGAGGTGACGTACTCAGCGGACGAGACGGACGCCCTGGTGCCGGCCTACGCGACGACGATCCACAAGTCGCAGGGGAGCGAGTACCCGGCGGTGGTGATCCCGCTGCTGACCCAGCACTACCGGATGCTGCAGCGGAACCTGCTCTACACGGCGGTCACCCGCGGCAAGCGGCTCGTCGTCCTGGTGGGCTCACGCAAGGCCATCGACATCGCGGTCCGCAACGCCGAGGCGCGTCACCGGTGGACGGCGCTGGCTACTCGCTTGTCCAGGTCTCGGCCAGCATCGACGCCTGGACGTAGGCCCGGATGAGCTCCTGATCCGCGGGCGTGATCTGCTCGAAGATGAAGCCGTTACCCATGATGTGCTCGCCCGCGCTGTCGTCGTCGAGGCGGCTGACGGCGCGGCCGATCACGCGCACGGGCTCGTGCACGCCGGGGAGGTTGAACTCGATGTTCACCAGGGCGTTGAGCGCGTAGGGCTCCGGCGTCTCGATGAACATCCCCGTCTCGGAGATGTTGCTGCAGTTGTGGAAGTCGAGGCGGCCGGTCACGCGCCCCTCCGTCCACAGGCGGAGCGGGATCCGGAACGTGGTCCGGCGCTGCCCGTCGCGCTGCTCGAGATCCAGGTCGTCCCCGACGCCTTCGTGGCCCCGGTTCTGTCGGCGATCGTAGGAATCCAACTTCTGCATGCCAGCATCATGGCAATTTGCGCCAAGGCTGGCGAGCGTCATCGAAAAAGAACGTGCAAACCGTCGCAACATCCGCCTCCTAGGATCGGCGGCGTGAGGCACCGCCAACGAGGCCAGGGGATGGGCGAGTACGTCATCATCCTCGTCGGCATCGCGATCATCTGCATCGCCATCGTGGTGACGTTCGGCGGCAAGATCGCGACGCTGTTCGGCTTCGCCGGCGAGGAGGTGGAGACCCTCGGGGACGCCGAGTGGGGCGGCTTCGCGGAGGGGCCCGGCGGCGGCCCGGGCAGCGCGCCGAACCCCGACGCGGGGGGCTCCGAGGGCGGCTCGTCCGAAGACCAGTACAGCGATCCGGCCTCGGGCGGGGGGGGCGGCGCGGGCGGCGCCCGGCGCGGCGGCCGGGGGGGGGACGACGGCGGCGCGGACGGCCGCACCATCGGCGACGGGGTCGCGGTCAACGAGCGGTCCAAGAACCCGCGGACGGGCCAGTACGAGATGGGGGAGGGGGACCGCAAGGTGGCGGTCAACAGCCCCGGTGGGGGGAAGGGGAGCGCGGCCTACGACCGGCGCCGCGACGCCGCCCAGCAGCGCCAGGCCGCGACCGCCGACCAGGCCGCCTGGGAGCGGCGCAAGCAGACGCGGATGGCGGAGGACGCGCAAGCCCGCGAGGCGGCGAAGCCGAAGTCCGGGATGCTCGGGTTCATGCGCTTCGTCCTCCTGATCGCGATGCTGCTGGGGGTGCTGGTGATCGTCCGCCAGACGTTCGCGATGAAGGGCGGCGGCGGGGGCGACTGACGCTATCCTGCGGCCCATGCGGGTCATCCTGTCGACTGCCCCGGCGCGCTACTGGCAGACGACGAACTTCATGCTCACGAACTTCCCGCCGCTGGCGCTGGCGAGCTGCGCGGCCGCGATCTCGCCCCCCCACGAGGTCCTCGTCGTGGACAACGCCAAGCACCGGCTGAAGTCGCACGACCTCTTCCGCCACGTGAAGCGGTTCGGGGCCGACGTCGTCGCCTTCACGAACAACTTCTACCCGGACTCGCTGATCATCCAGCAGGTCAGCCGGGAGCTGAAGGCGGCGTTCCCGGGGCTGATCACGGTGGTCGGGGGGCAGGCGCCGAGCTTCCTCCCCGAGGAGTACATCGAGGCGGGGATCGACTACGTCGTCCTGTACGAGGCGGAGGAGACGTTCGCCGAGCTGATGGAGTTCCTCGCCGGCCGGGGGGACAAGGACGTCTCCGAGATCGAGGGGATCGCGTGGCGGGACGAGGACGGGCAGGCAGTCGTCAACCCGCGGCGGGCGCTGATCCAGGACTTCGACACGATGAAGATGCCGCGGCGGGACGTGCTCCCGCACTACCCCGCGATCACGCGGCGCGGCTACCCGAGCACGGCGATCGAGACGGTCCGCGGCTGCCCCTACCACTGCAAGTTCTGCACGCGGCCGACCTACTGGGGGAAGCACCGCGACTACAGCAACGAGCGGATCCTCGAGGAGCTCGCCCTCATCAAGCGGCAGGGCTTCAAGGAGGTGATGTTCACCGACGACATGATGGCGACGGACCACGCCAAGATGTACGCGCTGTGCGAGGAGATGCTGCGGCGGAACCTCCAGATCGCCTTCGGGGGGGCGCTCCGGGCGGACACGGCGGCGCGGCGGCCGGAGCTCATCAAGATCATGCGGCGGGCGGGGCTGTTCTTCGTCAACGTCGGCTTCGAGTCCTACAGCCGCAAGGCGCTCAAGGACATGAACAAGGCGTCGACGATCGACATCAACCGGAAGGCGAGTGAGACGCTCCGGAAGGAGGGCGTCCTGATCCTCGGGTCCCACGTGTACGGCGCGCCGGGGCAGACGGACGAGGACCTGGCGCTCATCACCCGGGACGGGATGGAGCACTGCGACTTCTTCCGGATGAACATGTACACGCCGCAGGTGGGGTCGGCGCTGTTCTACGAGATGACGCGCGAGGGGCGGATGCCGTCGCGGAACCCCGAGATGTTCAACCAGTTCGAGTACCTGTTCGACGACGGCCGGGACCCGGCGGCGATGCGGCGCGGGTTCGTGACGCGGCAGCTGCAGTACTACCTGCACCCCTCGGTGCTGGGGAACGCGGTGCGGAACAAGACGCCGAAGGAGCGGGTGATCCGGCGGGCCTACCTGGCGGCGGCGATGTTCACCGGCTACCGCGCGCTGCGGAAGGTCGGCGTCGAGATCATGTAGGGCTCGGGGGCCGGCTCAGCAGTTCTGGAGCTGGTGGGCGACGATGACGCTGCCGTCGCGCGTGTCGATCAGCGCGGTGGCCTCCTCCGAGCACTCGATGAGGTCGAGGTCCAGGGTGACGGTGAGGAAGGCGCCGGGGTTGGTGTCGAGGTCGAGGGAGAGGCCCTCGACCAGGTCGAACCGGCTGTCGTAGAGCTCCTGGGCGTCGGCCGGGTCCCAGTCGCCGTCGTCGATCCGCTCCTCGATGACGACCAGGGACAGGTCGAGCATCGAGAGGTACGGCTGGCCGCCGCCGACGGGCGCGCCGACGGTGGCGAGGTCGCCGGACTGGCTCCAGCTCAGGAAGAAGATCTCGTCCCACAGCGGCTGGTGGAAGCCGGGGTCCAGCCACCAGTCGGAGCAGCCCGTCGACGCGAAGGCGGTGACCTCGGCCCAGGGGTTGTCGACGGTGGTGGAGAGCGCGAGGAGCTCGGTCAGGTCGGCGGCGTCGGCGTTGGCGGCGGGGGTGAAGACGGGGACGCAGGACGGCCACTCGTCGCCCATCATCTCGGCGCCGTAGGCCTTGAGCTTGGTCAGCGCGGAGGTGCCCACGTAGTAGAGGGACGCGAGCTCGTCGATGGAGCCGACGGGCTGGGCGTTCACGATGCTCGTCGCGGCGCGGGAGTCGAGGCCGATGTAGATGTCGAAGTCGTGGAACTCGAGGTCGTTGACGACGATCTCGAGGACGAGCTCGGCCTGGGCGACGGTGAACTCGACGTCGTCCCACGTGCCGAGGACCTGGTTGGGGCCGGGGACGTAGCCGTTGGCGTCGGCGTAGGCGGTCAGCGCGGCGATGGCGGCGGGGCCGACCCAGGAGACGGCGTCGACCTCCTCGAGGGAGTCGAACGGGCGGGCGGCCATCAGGTTGGTCGCGGCGCGGCGGTCGAGGGGGACCTCGTCGTCGAGGATCTCGAAGGTGGTCGCCGGATCGTTGAGGAACGCGACGACGCCCGCGGACTGCGGCGTGGTGACCGCGAAGTGCGCGGAGTCGAGGGGCGTCGCGCAGGCGACGAGCAGGAAGAAGGCAGGGATCCAACGCATGACGAGACGGTGTGTAAGGATCCGGTCCCGCTGGTCCAAGTCTTTTGTTTCACAAACAAATGTCCGCCTTCGTCGTCACCCCCACGTACAACGAATCCGAGAACCTCCCGACCCTGGTGGAGAAGCTCGGGGACGTCCGGATCCTGGTGGTCGACGACGGCCCTCCGGACGGGACGGGGGACCTGGCGGAGGAGCTCGGCTGCGACGTGCTGAGGCGGCCCGGGAAGCAGGGGCTGGCGTCGGCGTACGTCGACGGGATGACGCGCGCGTTGGAGCTCGGCGCGACGCGCGTGGTGCAGATGGACGCGGACCTGTCCCACGATCCGGCGGACGTCCCGAGGCTCCTGGCGAGCGAGGCGGACCTCGCGCTGGGGAGCCGCTACGTCCCGGGCGGGGGGACGCGCGGGTGGCCGCTGCACCGGAAGCTGCTGAGCCGCGGCGGCTCGATCTACTCGAGGCTGTGGCTGGGGCTGCCGTACCGCGACCTGACGGGCGGTTTCAAGGCGTGGCGGGCGGAGACGCTGCGGGCGGTGCTGGCCGAGCCGATCGCGTCGGAGGGGTACGCGTTCCAGGTGGAGATGACCGTCCGCGCGCACCGGCTCGGGGCGTCGATCGAGGAGATCCCGATCGTCTTCACCGAGCGCGTCGCGGGCGCGTCGAAGATGAGCGCGAAGATCGCGATCGAGGCCGCGAGGCTGATCCCGCGACTCTAGGCGGCCGGAGCCACAACCCCGCCGAGGTCGTCGACCTCCCCC
>CAYFOA010000035.1:0-37496 GCA_964344575.1 uncultured Rickettsiales bacterium
CGGACCTTCCCGGGGGTGCTCGCGCCGAGGGGGGTCGGGAGTGTCCGGCCCGGCGGACCCTCCGAGGGGTGCTCGCGAGGCGGCGGTCGGATCCGGGGACCGGTCAGCTCCGGGGCGCAGCGCCCGCGCGGACGTCGTCGGCGAAGGGGGCGAAGACGTCTTCGGGGCGGAGGGCGGGGGCCGCGCTCCAGGCTCGCGCCGCTTCGGGGCCTCCTCCGCGGACCGCCGCGAAGCCGCGGCTCTGGCGGGCCGTCAGGGCGCCGTGGGTGCCTCGCTGGCCGCCCATCACGCCCGCCGCGAGGTGCGTCGTCGCGGGGCCCCACGTCCAGTCGTCCCGCATCGAGAAGAGCACCTGGCCGGGGTACCGGCACACGTCCTGGAAGCCGCCGATCACGCGGTGCACCGCGTCCGGGTAGGGGTGGTCCGCCGTCGCCGCGAACAGCGCCCGGTCGTCCGCCCAGCGTCCGCCCCCGGAGACCTCCTCGAACGTCTCCAGCAGGCCGAGCGGATCGCCGGTGACCGGCTCGTAGGAGACGTCGTCGCCCCTCCGCCGCAGGTTCGCCACCGCCATCCCCTCGCCGTTCACCCCGAACGCCCGCGCCCCGTCCCGCGTCGCCGCGAAGGCCACCCCGACCCCCGGCATCTCCACGATCGCCTCCGCCAGCTCCGGCGCTGCGGCCGGCTCGCACCACGCCGCGCCGCCGCCGACGTCCCCCATCGGGACCAGCATCACCCCCGTCCCCCCGACCTCCCCCGGCCGGAACCCGCTCAGCCGGAGCCGCCGCTCCAGGTCCCCCACCGCGAGGTGCTTCAGCTCCCCGAACGCGCACCCGTGATCGCTGCACAACACCACCCGCGCCGGCTCGCCGTGCTCCGCCTCCCACGCGTCCGCCGCCTCCGTGACCCGGTCGCAGATCGCCGCGAACGCCGCCAGCAGCCTCTCCTCCCCGCCGAAGTGGGCCACCCCGTCCGTCGCCGCCACGTACCCCAGCCAGGGGCCCCCCTCCCTCCGGAAGCGGCGCCCGATCCACCTCGCGTGGCCGCGCACCAGCCCCGCCCGGAGCGCGTAGATCGCGAGGTGCCCCAGCGCCCCCGACGGAGACCCGTGGTACGGCGCCATCCCCGGCTCGGAGTCCGGCTGGTGGAGCCCGCCCCGGACCTCCTTCGCCACCGGGTCCCAGTGCTTCGCCTCGTACCCCGGCGGGACCACGTCGATCACCCCCCGCAGCAGCGCCGGCACCGCGATGTTCGTCAGCGAGGGGAACACCGACACCATCGGGCGGGGGGCGTCGAACCCCGGGAGGTGGCCGTCACGCCAGGCCTGCGCCGCGATCCCGTGGGGGATGGCGTCGATCAGCAGGCACAGCGTCGCAGTCATCGTTTTGCGAGGAGGCGGACCCAGAGCGGGTGGTGATCCGAGAGGGGCTCGTCGTGGAGCAGGACGGCAGCGTCGCGGGCGGCCAGCGCGATGTCGTCGCCGCTCCGGAGCAGCACGCGGTCGAACCGCTGCGCCGCCCGCCCCCGCGTGTACTTGTTGTCCGGGTCGTACGTCGGCTCGGGGCGGCCCACGGCGACCGCCGCGTCCACGAACCCCTCCGCCGCGAGCCGCCCCGCGCTCGCGTCGTCCTCCGCGTCGCCGGCGAAGTAGTTGAAGTCCCCCATCACGACCGTCGCCGTCCCCTCCTCCTCGGCCGCGATCTCCAGCAGCGTGTCCGTCTGCCGGGCGCGCACCGACGCGTGCGCGGCGCCCGCCTGGAGGTGCGTCACGAGGACCCGCAGACGGCCGACGTCAGGCACGTCCACGTGCAGCGAGAGGACCCCCTTGGCCTTGAACCCGTCCGGCCCCCGGGAGACCCCGAAGTGGTCGAGGCGGGGCTCGTGGTGGGGCTCGACGAGCTGCCCCCCGAGGGCCAGCCCGGAGTCCCGCGCGGTCCCCCCGCGGAGCAGCCCCGGCAGCGGCAGCGAGGCGCCGGACCAGAGCTCCTGCACGCCCACGAGGTGGTCCCGGCGCTGCGACAGGCTCGCCAGGATCCCCTCGAACCGCCGCCGCCGATCGCGCGCCACGGGCCACGGGAGGCCCCACACGTTGAACGTCAGCAGGTGCAGCACGGTCGGCGGCATGTCGCTCACCCTAGGACCGAAGTCCGGCTTGGGAAGGCGACTTCTTCCGGATCCACCGCTCCGGCACGGCCGCGAGGCAGGCGGGGAGGAGGACCAGCTCGGCGGCGGCGGCGAGGAGGACCGTCACCCCCGAGAGCAGCCCGAAGTAGATGTTCGGCTTGAACGACGCGGTCGTCTGGACGAGGAACGC
This sequence comes from uncultured Rickettsiales bacterium, assembly GCA_964344575.1. Taxonomy (GTDB): domain Bacteria; phylum Myxococcota_A; class UBA796; order UBA9615; family UBA9615; genus JAAESI01. The sequence goes on from CAYFOA010000035.1 coordinate 2,312, forward strand.
CGCGGTGAGGATGACGGCCGCCATCGCGGCGGCGCGTCCCGCCCGGACGAGGGTCAGCTCGGTCGCCGTGGGGATGTCGTCGCCCGCGTCGAGGCGCTCCCTCAGGTGGTGCAGGAAGTGGACGGTGTCGTCCACGACGAGCCCGATGGCGACGGCTGCGGTCATCGCCGTGCCGGGGTCCAGGGGGATCCCCGTCCACCCCATCAGCCCGAGCACGACGACGATGGGGACCATGTTGGGGACCATCGCGAGCATCCCCAGCCGGAGCGAGCGGAGGGCGACGACGATGAGGAGCAGCACCGTCACGAAGGCGGTGCCGAGCGAGGAGACCTGCGACCTCAGGAGGAAGCGCTCCATGTTCCGGACCAGCTTGGTCAGCCCCGTCGCCGTCGCCCGGACCCCGTGGGGGGCGAACAGCTCGTGGACCACCTCGTCCAGCGACTCCAGCCCCTCCACCAGCGCGGGGATCTTCGTCGCCTGGATGCGGGCCGCGACCCGGCCGCGGCGGCGGTCGAAGTCGAGGTACGCCTCCACCTCCGTGGGGTCCTCGGTCATCAGGAGGAGCTGCGCCGCCTCGGCGCGGGAGTCGGGGGGCTGCCGCTCCGCCTCGTCCCCGCCGCGCGCGACGCGCCGCAGCTCGCCGAGCCACGTCGCCGGGGAGACGACCGCGCCGACCCCCTCCCGCGACCGGAGGAACGCCTCGGTCTCGACCATCGCGGCGATGACCTCGGGCTCCAGCAGCGCCCCCTCCTCGTCGGCCTCGATGAGGACGTCCACTTCCATCGTCCCCTCGAGGTGGCGGTCCACGAAGGCGGCCTCGACGCGGACCTCCGAGTCGCGCTTGAAGTAGTCGAGGACGTTGATGCCCATCTCGATCCGGGGGATCCCCGCGGCGGCGACGGCGGTGACGATCGCGGCCGCCCCGAGGACCTGCCACGGGCGCCCCTGCACCGCCCGGCTGAGGCGCGCGAGGCCGGCGTCCCAGCGCTCCCACGCCGCGCCCCCCCGGCTCCCCCGCGGCGCCTCGGCGAGGCGGGGGAGGAGCCACGGCCCCAGCGCGTAGGTGAGGAGGAACGCCCCGAGCACGCCCACCGCCGCGAGGAACCCCATCTCCCGGAGCGGCCGCAGCGACGCGGTGAGGAGGCTGAGGAGGCCGGCCGCCGAGGTCAGCGCGGTCAGCAGCGACGGCATCAGGAGGAGCTCGAGCGCGTGGCGCCCTGCGTCGTCCGGTCCCTGTCCCTCGGACCGGAGCTGGACCGTCCGGCTCAGCAGGTGCATCGCGTTGGCGATCCCCATCCCCAGGAGCATCGGGAAGATCGCGCTGTGGATGACCGTCATGCGGATGCCCAGCGAGCCCATGATCCCGGCCACCCAGAGCGACGCGAGGGACACGACCGTCATCGGCAGGAGCAGCGCCCGCCACGTCCGGTAGAGCACGAGGACGACGACGATGATGACGGCGAACATCACCGGGAACGTGACCTTGAGGTCGCGCTGGGTGTAGCGGACGAACGCGTCGTCGATGATGGTCGGCCCCGCGAGGACGGCGTCGGCGTCTCGGGCGGCGCTCGTGGCGGCGGCGAGGGCGCGGAGCTCGCGGGCGATGCGGAGCTTGTCGCGGGAGGCGTCCAGGTCCGGGTCGACGGTGAGGACGACGGCGGGGACGCGGCCGTCGGCGCTGACGAGGCGGTTCCGGATCAGGGGGTGGGTCGTCGCGATGGCGCGGGCCTCGGCGGGGTCGCGCTCCTCCGAGACGAGCCGCTCGAGGCGGATGCTCCCCGGGTCGGCCTCGGCGATTCGCACCGTGGTGAGCGAGCGGACCTCGAGGACCGAGTCGATCCCGGCGGCCCGCTCGGAGAGGTCCGCGAGGTGAGCGAGGCCCTCCTCGGTCCAGAGCTCGTCGTCCTCCCACGCGAGGACGACGAGGCGGTCGGAGCCGAAGATCTCGAGGAACCGGTGGTAGGCGACGAGGTCGGGGTCGTCCTCGAGGAACCAGACCTCCAGCGACGTGTCGAAGTCGAGCGACCGGGCGGCCCGCGCCGCCACGACGCTGATCGCGATGGCGGCGAGGAGGGCGAGGAGGCGGGCGAGGCGCCCCACCGGCCCGTGTGCGAAATGGCCCAGATGGAGCTTCTGGTTGGGGTCGAGGCTCACGCTCGAGGGAGGACTGCACCGCCCGTGCCAGCCGGTCGCGGGGGTGGCACGGGGGTTGCTCCCCCGGGGGGGCATGACGACCTCCGCTCCGCTGACCGCGACCCTCTCCCTGCTCCTGTTCCTCGGCGCCTGCCCCACCGGCCCCGGCGACGACGACGACGACGCGACCACCGCCGACGACGACGACGTCGCCCCCGACGACGACGACACGGCTCCCGACGACGACGACACCACCGACGACGACGACAGCGGAGTCGACGACGACGACGACACCGCCCCCAACCAGCCCCCCGTCGCGGAGGACGACGAGGCCTCCACGCTGATCGGCGAGGCGGTCTGGATCGACGTCCTCTCCAACGACGAGGACCCCGAGGGCGAGGCGCTCGAGATCGAGGTCCTGGGGACGGCCTCCCACGGCACCGTGGAGCGGTCCGCGGGCGGCGTCCTCTACACGCCGGACGTCGGGTTCTCCGGGACGGACACGTTCGACTACCTCGCGGGCGACGACGGCGGCCTCACCGACGGCGCCACCGTCACCGTCGACGTCTCCTGCGCCGGCGGGTTCGAGCTGATCTCCGCGGCGCTCGCCGGGGGTGTCGGCGACGGCGGCAGCTGGCTCCCCGCGGTCTCCGCGGACGGCAACATCGTCGCCTTCCTGTCGGACGCCGCCGACCTCGTCCCCGACGACACCAACGGCGTGACCGACGTCTTCGTCGCCGACCGCGCGGCGGGCACGATCGTCCGCGCCTCGGTGTCCGCCGACGGCGTGGAGGCCGACGGCGCGAGCTGGGACGTCGCGATCAGCGCCGACGGCAGCTGGGTGGCGTTCACCTCGTGGGCGACGAACCTCGTCGAGGGGGACACCAACGGCTCCCGGGACGTCTTCCTGTGGGACCGCTGGACGGGCGACGTCACCCGCGCGAGCGTCACCTCGACCGGGGGCGAGAGCGGCAGCACGAGCATGAGCCCGTCCCTCAGCGCCGACGGGCGCTACGTCGCGTTCGAGTCGTGGGGGCCGCTCAGCCCCGAGGCGGTCTACCCCACCACGGACGTCTGGCTGTACGACCGCGACACGGCCGGGATCGAGCTGATCAGCGTCTCCACGGACGGCGACGACGGCATCCAGACCTCCTCGCTCCCGTCGATCTCCGCGGACGGCGACCGGGTCGCCTTCTCGTCGCTCGCCTGGGACCTCGTGGCCGACGACGGCGACGCGGTGGTCGACATCTTCGTCCGGGACCGGTCCGAAGGGACGACGGTGCGGGTCAACCTCCCCGCGGGGGTGCCCGAGGCGGACGCCAACAGCTACCGGCCGGTCCTCTCCGCGGACGGCTCCACGGTCGCGTTCCACAGCGACGCGACCAACCTGGTGATCGGCGACGGCGCCATCTGGCGGGACGTGTTCGTCGCCGGCGTCGACACGGGCCTCGTCGAGCGGGTCAGCGTGGACTCCGACGAGGTCGCCCCGGAGGCGGACAGCGGCTGGGCGGAGGTCTCCGCGGACGGCCGGTGGGTCGCCTTCGGGTCGCTCGGGGCGCTGGATCCCGCGGCCACGGCGGGCGTCCACGAGATCTACGTGCGCGACCGGTCGGCGGGGACGACGGCGCTCGCCAGCCTGGGCTGCGGTGGCCAGCCGAACGCGACCGACGTGACCATGCCGTTCGGCTTCGCGGCCGACGGCTCCGGGCTCGTGTTCCCCGCCGCCGACGACCTGCTCGCCCCCATCGAGGACGCCAACGGCGACGACGACATCGTGTGGGTCTCCAACCCGCTGGCGGAGGAGTGACGATGACGACCCCGATCCCGACCCCGGCGACCTTCTGGGAGCAGTCCCGCGCGGCGCTGTCCGGCCAGCCCGGCGGCGGCCTCAACATCGGCTGGGCGGCCGTCGACCGGAACGTGGAGCGCGGCCTCGGCGCGCGCGTCGCGATCCGCTGGCTGGGCCGCGACGGGGAGCGCCGGGAGTTCACCTACCGCGAGCTGCAGGCGCAGACCGACCGGTTCGCGAGCGCGCTGACGCGGGAGGGGCTCGCCCCTGGCGGCCGCGTGTTCGCGCTCTGCGACCGCGTCCCCGAGCTGTACGTCGCCGTCCTCGGGGCGCTCAAGGCGGGGTGCGTGTTCTGCCCCCTGTTCAGCGCGTTCGGCCCCGAGCCGGTGCACCAGCGGATGAGCGCGGGGCGGGCGACGGTGCTGGTCACCACGCCGCGGCTGCTGAAGCGGAAGGTCGAGCCGATCCGGGCCCGCCTGCCCCACCTCGAGCGGGTGATCCTGGTCGGTCCGTTCGGGGACTGGCGGGAGACGATGGCGCTGGGGGAGGCCGAGTTCGAGTGCGTCCGGACCCGGCCCGGGGACCCGGCGCTGCTCCACTTCACGTCGGGCACGACGGGCAAGCCGAAGGGGGCGCTCCACGTCCACGAGGCGGTGGTCGCGCACCACGCGACGGGGAAGCTGGCGCTGGACCTCCGGGACGGCGACGTCTTCTGGTGCACCGCCGATCCGGGGTGGGTCACGGGGACGTCGTACGGCATCGTCGCGCCGCTGGTCCACGGCGTCACGATGGTGATCGACGAGGCCGACTTCGACGCCGAGCGGTGGTACCGCATCCTCCAGGAGGAGCAGGTCACGGTCTGGTACACGGCCCCGACGGCCGTCCGCATGCTGATGCGGGCGGGCGGCGAGATGGCCCGCGCCTACGAGCCGCGGGCGCTCCGGTACGCGGCCAGCGTGGGCGAGCCGCTCAACCCCGAGGCGGTCCGGTGGTCGATGGACGTCCTCGGCCTCCCCATCCGCGACAACTGGTGGCAGACGGAGACGGGCGGGATCATGATCGCCAACCGCCCCGGGCTGGAGGTCCGGCCGGGGTCGATGGGGCAGCCGCTGCCCGGCGTCGAGGCGGCGGTGGTGCGAGGCACGCCGCAGGGGGTGGAGCTGCTCGGGCCGGACGAGGAGGGCGAGCTGGCGCTGCGGACGGGCTGGCCGTCGATGTTCCGGGAGTACCTCGACCAGCCGGAGAAGTACGCCTCCTGCTTCCGGGACGGCTGGTACCTGACCGGCGACCTCGTCCGGCGCGACCCCGACGGCTACTACTGGTTCGTCGGCCGGGCGGACGACGTCATCAAGGCGGCGGGCCACCTCGTCGGCCCGTTCGAGGTCGAGAGCGCGCTGATGGAGCACGCCGACGTCGCCGAGGTGGCGGTCATCGGCAAGCCCGATCCGATCGCCGGGGCGCTGATCAAGGCGTGGGTGCTGCTGAAGCCCGGGGTCGAGCCGTCGGACGAGCTCCGGCGGGCGCTGATCGGGTTCGCCCGGAAGCGGCTGGGGCCGGCGGTGGCGCCGCGCGAGATCGAGTTCGCCGACGACCTCCCCCGGACGCGGAGCGGCAAGATCATGCGGCGGCTCCTCAAGGCCCGCGAGCTGGGGCTCGACGAGGGGGACACGTCCACGTTGGAGACCCGCGCGTGATCGGGCCCGACCCGGAGCGCGGGCGGGAGTACCTCCGCCGGATGCTGCTCGTGCGGCGGTTCGAGGAGCGCTGCGCGGAGCTCTACAGCGCCGGCCACATCCGCGGCTTCCTCCACCTCTACATCGGCGAGGAGGCGGTGGCGACGGGGGCGCTCGACGCGCTCCGCGAGGACGACGCGATCGTGGCGACGTACCGCGAACACGGGCACGCGCTGCTCCGGGGCGTGTCCGCCGGCGCGGTGATGGCGGAGATGTACGGCAAGCAGCAGGGGTGCAGCGGCGGGCGGGGGGGCTCGATGCACCTCTTCGACGCCGAGCGGCGGCTGTACGGCGGCAACGCGATCGTGGCCGGGGGGCTGCCCCTGGCGGTGGGGCTGGCGCTCGCGGACGCGGCGCAGGGACGGGACCGGGTGACGGCCTGCTTCTTCGGCGAGGGGGCGGTGGCGGAGGGGGAGTTCCACGAGGCGATGAACCTGGCCGCGCTGTGGCGGCTGCCGGTGCTGTTCGTCTGCGAGAACAACGGCTACGCGATGGGGACGGCGCTGGCGCGGAGCGAGGCGAGCACGGCGCTGTGCGCGAAGGCGGCGTCGTACGGGATGCCGGCCACGCCGGTCGACGGGATGGACGTGTTCGCGGTCGAGGACGCGACCGCGCGGGCGGCGGCGGTGGTGCGCGGCGGGGGCGGGCCGTGGTTCCTGGAGATGCGGACGTACCGCTTCCGGGCGCACTCGATGTTCGACGCGGAGCTGTACCGGGACCCTGAGGAGGTGGAGCGGTGGCGGACGCGGGGGCCGATCGTGCGGCTGGAGGGGGCGCTGCGGGAGGCGGGGGCGCTGGACGACGCGGGGCTGGCCGCGATCGACGCGGAGGTCTGCGGCGTCGTGGACGAGGCGGTGGCCTTCGCGGAGGCGGGGACGTGGGAGCCGGTCGAGGAGCTGACCGCGCACGTGCTCGGCGAGTCGCCGCTCGAGGACCGTCCGGAGCCCGCGCCGGGGACGGAGCTGCCGTCCGAGCCGGTGGAGATCACGTACCGCGAGGCCGTTCGGGGGGCGCTGCGGGAGGCGCTCGCGTCGGACCCGCGGGTCGTGCTCATGGGGGAGGACGTGGGCGCGTACGGCGGGGCGTACGCGTGCAGCAAGGGGTTCCTGGAGGAGTTCGGCGAGGACCGGGTGCGGGACACGCCGCTGTCGGAGTCGGCCTTCACGGGGGCCGGGATCGGGGCCGCGATCGGGGGACTGCGGCCGATCGTGGAGGTGATGACGGTCAACTTCTCGCTCCTCGCGGCGGACCAGATCGTGAACACGGCGGCGACGTTCCGGCACATGTCGGGCGGCCAGATCGGGGTCCCGGTGGTCATCCGGATGGCGACCGGGGCCGGGCGGCAGCTCGCGACGCAGCACTCGCACAGCCTGGAGTGCTGGTACGCCCACGTGCCGGGGCTGAAGGTGGCGGCGCCGGCGACGGTGGCGGACGCGCGGGGGATGTTGGGGGCGGCGCTCGCGGACCCCGACCCGGTGCTGATCTTCGAGCACGCGGCGCTCTACAACGAGCGCGGGGTGCTGGACCCGGCGGAGCTGCCGGCGGCGCTGGAGGGGGCCGCGGTCCGGCGGGCGGGCGGGGACGTGACGCTCATCGCGTACAGCGGGATGGTGCCGCGGGCGCTGGCGGCGGCGGACGAGCTGGCGAAGGCGGGGGTCTCGGCGGAGGTGATCGACCTGCGGATGCTGCGTCCGCTGGACACGGACACGATCCTGGCGTCGGTGGGGCGGACGCGGCGCGCGGTGGTGGTGGACGAGGGGTGGCGGACGGGAGGCATCGGCGGCGAGATCGCGGCGCAGATCGGCGAGCTCGCGTTCTGGTCGCTGGACGCGCCGGTGCAGCGGGTGGCGACGGTCGAGGTCCCGATCCCGTATCCGCAGCACCTGGAGCAGGCGGCGCTCCCGTCGGTGGCCCGCATCGTAGCGGCGGCGCGCGCGGCGCTCGCCGAGGCGGCCTAGGAGGCGGCGATGGGCTCCTTCAAGATGCCGTCGCTGGGCGCGGACATGGACGCGGGGAGGCTCGTCCACTGGGCGGTCGCGGTGGGGGACGCGGTCAAGCGGGGGGACGTGATCGCGACGGTGGAGACGGACAAGGGGGCGATCGACATCGAGGTGTTCGAGGACGGGGTGGTCAGCGAGCTGGTGGTGGAGGTGGGGACGAAGGTGCCGGTGGGGACGGTCCTCGCGACGATCTCCAACGAGAACGAGAACGAGAACGAGAACGAGAACGAGAACGAGGACGAGCCCGAGCACGAGCACGACAACGAGGACGAGCCCGAGCACGAGCACGAGCACGAGCACGAGCACGAGATCGACAACGAGCCCGAGCCCGAGGCCGCGCCTCCACCGCCCCCGCCTCCCAAGCCGTCCGGCCGCGTCCTCGCCAGCCCGTCGGCCCGCCGCCTCGCCCGGGAGCTCGGCGTCGATCTCGCGACCGTGCCGGGCACCGGCCCCCACGGCGCCGTCCGCCGCCCCGACGTCGAACGCGCCGCGTCCGGGACGGCGCCCGCCCCCGCGACGCCGCCTCCCCCGAAGCCGCGGCCCAAGACGGAGAAGCCGCGCACGTCGTTCGATCCGTTCGCCATGCGCCGCGCGATCGCGGCCGCCATGGAGCGGTCCAAGCGGGAGATCCCGCACTACTACCTCGCCCACGACGTCCGCGTGGACGCCGCCCTGACGTGGCTCGCCGCCGCCAACGAGCGCCTCCCGCCGCCCTCGCGGCTCCTCCCTGCCGTCCTCTGGATCCGCGCCGTCGCCCTCGCCCTGCGCGACTTCGGTGAGCTGAACGGCTTCTGGCGCGACGGGGCCTTCGTCCCCGGCGAGGGGATCCACGTCGGGTTCGCCGTGAACCTCCGCGGCGGCGGCGTCGTCGCCCCCGCGCTGCGGCACGCCGACACGAAGTCCCCCGACCAGCTCATGGCCGAGCTCCGCGACCTCGTCCACCGCACCCGCACCGGCGGCCTCCGCGCGTCCGAGCTGACCGACCCCACGATTACGCTGACCTCGATGGGCGAGCGGGGCGTGGACGAGGTCTACGGCGTCATCCACCCGCCCCAGGTCGCGATCGTCGGCTTCGGCGTCCCCGCGGAGCGGCCCGTCGTGATCGACGGCTTCGTCCAGCCTCGGCGCGTCGTCCGCGTCACCCTCGCCGCCGACCACCGCGCCAGCGACGGCCACCGCGGCGGCCTCTTCCTGCGCGCCGTCGGCGAGCACCTCCAACGCCCCGAGGAGGCCCCATGATCGACGCCCGACCCCCCTCCTGCCCGGCCCTCCCCACGTCCACCCCAGGAGTCGTCATGACCGAAGCCGAGCTCCGCGCCGCCGTCGTCGAGGCCGTCCTCGAGGTCGCCCCCGATCTCGAGCCCGACGAGCTGGAGGACGACGTCGACCTCTACCGTGACCTCGACCTCGACTCGATGGACTGCGTCCAGATCGTGGCGGCGCTCCACCGCCGGCTGGGGGTCACCGTCCCCGAGGCGGACTACCCGCACCTGCAGTCGGTCGGCTCGACGGTCCGCTACCTCCAGGCTCAGGGCCGGTAGTCGAAGGCGTCCTCGTCGAGGTACCGCTCCAGGCTGGTGCGGAGCTGGTCGGGGTGGATGAGGCGGATGCTGAGCTTGTCCGCCCACCCCTGGACCGCCTTGTCGGACGACACCAGGGCGGCGTCGAGCTCGCGCGCGAGGAGGATGAGGTCGACGTCCTCGACGCTGTCCAGGAGCCCCGCCCGGAGCGCCGCCCGGTACTCGTTGCGGAGGCTCCGGATCGCGTCCTCGACGAGGTCGGGGTGCGCCTCCCGGACGTGCTTCTCGGCGACCCGCAGCCCCTTGTCGATGCGCCCCCGGAGGTCGTCGATGAGGTCGTAGAGGAGGAGCCCGGGGACGTTCTGGCCGTAGCGGTCGGGGGAGCGGATCTCGACCACCACCTCGAACTCGCTGGGGGGCAGCTCTCCGCCGAGGAACTCCCGCAGCTCGTCGAGGATCGACGGCGGCATCGCGAACCGGACCCGGTCGCCGAGCGCGCGGGCCACGGCGACGAAGCGGGCGAACGCCGTCGCCCGATCCTCGCCCCAGTGCAGCGAGCTGTCGGGGTTCGTGAAGATGCTCGTGTCGACGACGATGCGGAGCGGTTCCATGCAGCGGTCCGTTGCACGAGCGGTGCCAGGCGGCGGGTTGGTACGGAACGTGCTCCTCCTGAGGGTCCACACCGCCCGAGGGAGTCGCCATGTACGTCGAACAGATCATGAACCGCGCCGTCTGGTCCTGCAGCCCCGACGCCAGCCTCATCGAGGTCATCGGGAAGATGGTCCAGGCCGACGCCGGCTGGATCCCCGTGGTCGAGGAGGACACCGGCATGGTCGTCGGCGTCGTCACCGACCGCGACGTGGCGGTCAAGGCGTGGGAGACCGGGCTGTCCCTCGGCTCCCTGCTCGCCGCCGACGCCATGACGCGCGACGTCGCCGCCGTCGGGGAGCGGGACCAGGTGACCGTCGCCGAGGAGGTCATGCGGACCCGGCACGTGCGGCGCCTCCCCGTGCTCTCGGTCGAGGGCCACCTCGTCGGGATGATCGCGCTGGACGACCTCGCCCAGCTCGCCGCCCGCCGCGGCAACGCCGACGTCACCGGCCTCACCGCCGAGGCGATCGCCCGCGTCCTCGCCGGCATCGCCGAGTCGCGCCGCCCCGGCGAGCTGGCCCCCCTGCCCGAAGCGTGAGCGAGGTGTGCGAACCGGCACAGCCGTTCCGGGGCTCCGCGCACAGCTCGCCGGGTCCCTGAAGGCAGCGCTCCGGGACGGGCGCGCGGTCGCACACGATCACGACGGGGTCGAGGTCGTCCGGCTCCGCGACCGCGTCGGCAAGCTCGACCGCGGCACCGTCCTCCTCGACGGCCGCGTCGTCCCCACGTACCCCCACATCGGCCGCGTCTTCGTGCTCAAGGAGGGCATCGCGGCGACGTTCGACGGCCCCTTCAGCGTCGAGGAGAAGATCGACGGCTACAACGTCCGCGTGGTCCGGCACGAGGGGCGGCTGCTGCCGCTGGCGCGGGGCGGCGGGGTGTGTCCGTTCACGGTGGACCGCCTCCCCGACCTGGGCGACCTCGACCCGATCTTCGACGAGCACCCCGACGTGGTGCTGTGCTGCGAGGTGGCGGGGCCGAACCCCTACCTGCTGACCGACCCACCGCGGGCGCGGGGGGAGCTGAAGCTGTTCGTGTTCGACCTCATGGCGATGGGGGCGGGGGACTTCCTCGAGCTGGCGGAGCGGGACGAGCTGATCAGCCGCTACGGGCTCCCCAAGGCGCCGGTGCTCGGGGTCCACGGCCCGGACGAGGCGGACGCGGTGGCGGAGCACGTCCGGCGGCTCGATGGCGAGGGGGGCGAGGGGATCGTGATGAAGGCGCTGACGGGGCCGGCGCGGGCGAAGTACGTCACGCCCTCGATCAACCTCCTCGACCTGGAGCTGGACGCGCCGCTGATCCCGGAGCTGCCCGGCGAGTTCTTCACGTCGCGGCTGATCCGGCTGGCCCTGGGGCTGGACGAGATCGGCTGCGCGGTGCCCATCGAGGAGCTGGAGCAGCGGCTCGGGCACGCGCTCGTGCGGGGGCTCCGGGACGCGCTCCGGGACGTCCGCAAGACGGGGACGGTGTCGCGGCGGTTCACCGTCCGGGTCCGGAACCGGGAGACGGCGGCGAAGTTGGTGGAGCACATCGACTCGGCGTCGCGTTCGGTGCAGGCTCGGCAGGTGAGCCTGCAGCCGTCCCGGAACGGCGGCTGGGAGCTGACGTTCGACAAGATCTTCCAGGCGAGCACGAGCAGGCTGCACACCTGGCTGCGCGGGCAGCTCGTGGTCGACTGAAGGGGCCGCATGTTCCAAGCGCTGATCTGGGTCCACGTGATCGCGGCCTGCCTCTGGATCGGGGGGTCGCTGTTCCTCGTCGGGGTGCTGCTGCCGGTGCTCCGGTCGGACCGCTGGGCGGAGCACTACCGGCCGCTGCTGCGGGACATCGTGCTCCGCTTCCGGTCGGTGGCGTGGGGGACGCTGGCGGTGCTGGTGCTCACGGGGACGGCGCTGACCGGGCACCGGCTGGGCGGGGACTTCGCGTCGCTCCTGGACAGCGGCTGGGGGCGGACGGTGGCGGTCAAGGCGGGGATCGTGGCGGTGATCCTGACGCTGGCCGCGGTCCACGACTGGCGGACGGGCCCGAAGGCTATGGAGGCGCTGCGGGCGGACCCCGACGGCGCGGCGGCGGCGCGGCTGCGGGCGACGGCGATGTGGGCGGATCAACCTGCTGCTCGGGCTGGTCGTCGTCTGGCTGGCGGTCGGCCTGCCGCGGGGGCTGTGACGCGATGCTGACCGAGCGGTCCGACCTGATCATCGACCTCGTGCTGCTGTCGACGCTCGTGCTGGTGCCGCTGATCGTGGTGGCCTGGCGCCGCGCGCGGCGGTCCGAGTACCGGCGCCACCGGAACACGATGCTGGTGACGACCCTGCTGCTGTTCGTCGCCGTCACCGCCGTCGAGATGCACCTCCGGGCGCTCGGGGGGCTGTTCGTGCTGACGGAGGGGAGCCGCTTCGAGGGGACGGCGTTCCTGCACTGGTCGGCCTGGATCCACGTCGGCATCTCGACGATCGCGGGCATCTGGTGGGCGGCGCTGGTCCGCGTGAGCCTGTGGAAGTTCCCGAACCCCCCCGAGCCGACCCCCTTCGGCCGCTACCACCGCTTCGCGGGGCGGACGGCGCTGGTGCTGATGGCGCTGACCGGGATCACCGGGCTGGAGCTCTACGGGATCGCGTTCCTCATGTGAGCGCGACGTCGATCGCGAGGGCGAGCGTGACGACGGGGAGGTATGCGAGCGAGGCGAGGAAGAAGCGGCGGGCCCACGCGCGGCCGGCGTCGGGGCGGAGGCCGCGGGCGGCGCCGGCGATCATGGCGAGGCCGGCGAGGGCGGCGACGGCGCCGTACCCCCAGCTCGCCGCGCCGAAGAGGACCGGGCCGAGGGCGAGGGGGACCAGCAGCGCCGACCACAGCAGCACCGTGAGCGTCGCCCGGCGCCGCCCCCGGACCGCCACCAGCGTCCGGACGCCGGCGCGCGCGTAGTCCTCGTCCCGGTACAGCGCGATCGTCCCGAAGTGGGGGATCTGCCACGCGACGAGGACCCCGAACAGCGGCCACACCGACGCCGGCAGCGTCCCCGTCGCCGCCGCCTGCCCCATCAGGACCGGGACCGCGCCCACGATCGCGCCCACGTACAGCGCCCCCGGACCGATCCGCTTCCAGGGCGTGTAGACGCCGACGTAGCCGATGGCGGCGGCCAGCCCGAGCGCGCCCACCGTCCGGTGGACGCCCCACAGCAGCGGCGCCGCGGCGAGGATCGCGAGCACGCCGAAGGTCGTCGCCGTCGTGCGATCGAGCCGGCCCGCGGGGAGCGGCCGCCCCGCCGTCCGCGCCATGTGCCGGTCGACGTCCCGCTCCAGGACCTGGTTCAGCGCGTTCGCCCCGCCCACGACGAGCAGGGTGCCGACGCACAGCGCGAGCAACCGGTCGGGGTCGGCCGGTCCCCGGGCGAGCGCGTAGGCGCCGAGGCAGACGAGGAGGTTCATCCCCGTCAGCCCCGGCTTCGTCAGCGCGAGGACATCCGCCGCCGCCGGCAGCGCGACCGCCTCCGCCGGCGCGAGATCGAGTCGGTCAGTACCAGGCAAAGCCGTCCTCCCTTCGGAACATCACCACGTGACGCTCCCGCTCCACGAACCGCAGCGTCCGGGCGTCGCTCCAGCCCCACGCCTCGGGGTCGTGCCCGTCCGCCAGCCGCAGCTCGACGCGGTGCTCCCCCGGCGGAACGGGCACTCGCTCCACCGCGATGCTGTTGCCGTCCCCCCAGATCCCCTTGGGCGGGTACGCCGCCTCCACCACCAGCTCCCCGGCGACGCGCACCTGGAGCCGCACGTCGGCCCGGCGGCGCTCGCAGATCTCGGCGCGGCGCATGTGGACCGGCGTGTTCGCCAGCTCCTCCTCGCTCACCGGCCGGCAGTCCTCGCCCACCTGGCCGGGGTGCTTCAGCGACACGGTGAGCACCGGAGAGTTCGCCGCCGCGCTCCGCCAGGGGCCCACCGACGGCACCGCCACGACCACCGTCAGCAGCGCCGCGACCGCCGCCCCGCCCGCGCCTGCGCGGAGCCTCCGCAGCGGCGACGTCCGCGGCTCACGGTCTCCGTCCAGGTCCTCCAGGGCGCGCCGCAGGGCTGCCTCCGGGCCCCGCACGACGTGCACCCTCGACGGGTCGATCTTGTCGCGCCGCAGCTCCGGCTCCCGCTCCCCCGCCATCCGCTGCTCGGTCCACGTCGCCCCCTCCCGGAACCGGCACGCGCCCGCCCCGCAGGCGCCCACCACCACGTGCCGGGCGCCGGCCTTCAGCGCCTTCTCCACGACCAGGGGGTGGACCTGCCCCGCGCACGGCACCCCGAGCACGCGCCAGCCGACCAGTCCCGCGCTCACGCCCGTCTCGGGGTCCGCCCTGAGCCCGTTCGCGGCGCTCGCGCAGACGATCGCCAGGCCCGGCGCCGAGCCCGTCGTGTCGGCCCCCCGGCGCATCCAGTCCGCGACCCGCCGCCGCTGCTCGGCCCCCGCGAAGTCCACGAGCCCGATCCCCGCCGTGTCGCACGATCCGCCGCAGATCCCGCACCCCACGCACAGCGACGAGTCCACCACCGCCTGTCCCTCGAAGGGCTTGTCGTCCGCGCGCGGCCCCAGCGTGATCGCCGCGTAGGGGCAGTCCGCCTCGCACTTCCGGCAGGCGTTGCAGAGCGCCGTCTCCACGACCGCCGGCGCCGCCCGCCGGGCCGCCAGCAGCCACGGGACGGCGAAGATCACGATCGTCCCCACCAGCCCCAGCGCCCAGCCCGCGCCCACCGTGAGCCGCTCCGCCGCGAGCAGCGGGGCGAGGTACCACCAGTCCATCGCGAACCCGTCCGGCTCGACGGCCAGCCGCGCGGGCTCGGCGAGGTCCGCGGGGACCGCCAGCGAGAGCACCGTCAGCGTCCCCAGCACCCACCACGTCATCGGCCCCCGGGTGATCCACTTCGCCCGCTGCAGCCGCGTGATGTGGAGCCACAGCGCCACCACCGCCGCCACCGGGACGATCATGTGGACGAAGAAGACGACGAAGAAGAGCAGCGTGTTGACCAGCTCGTCGACGAGGAAGCTGCGGCTCAGCGGGTCGATGAAGATCGGGAGGACGTCGAGGAAGCGGGCCGACTCCAGCGCCACCTGGCGGGCGCGCTCGTCCCACACGAGCCAGTAGCCCGTCCAGCCCGTCAGCCAGAGCACCCCCACCGCGAAGATCCCGGTCACCCACGCCAGCCACCGGGCCCCTGCGAACCGGCGCGCGAAGAACAGCTTGCAGGCGTGGAGGAACACGAAGAAGACGCAGGCGTCGCTGCTGTAGCGGTGGAGCGAGCGGGTCAGCCCGGCCGTCCACGGGGCGTCGGTGTGCATGGCCGCCACCGAGTCGTACGCCTGGTGGATCGACGGCACGTACCACAGCAGCAGCACGACCCCGCTGAGGAAGGCGATCACGAACGTGGTGTTGGCGATGGCCCCCGTCTGGTGGAGCGGGTTCAGCTCCTCGGGGAGGAGGCGGTCGAGGGCGCGGTCGAGGGCGACGAAGGGCCGCTCCAGGGCGCGGAGCAGCCCTTCGCCACGGACCGGCGGCTCCGGGGACGCCGCCGCGACCGGGGCGGCCTCACCCAACGGGCCCCGGCTCCTCCGCGACGAGGAGCGTGAGCGCAGCCGGGAGCCACTGTTCGAGCTGATCTCCGAGGGCGAGGCGGTACGCGATCCGGCCGTCCCGCCCGACCAGGATGAACTGGTTGCTGTGGTGGATGACCCCCGTCTCGGGATCCCGCTCCCGCGCGATCTGGAGGTCGTCCAGCAGCTCCTCCACGACCGGCTCGGGGCCGCTGAGGAGCCGGTAGCGGGGAGCGTCGAGCCCGTGCATCGTGGCCAGCGCGGCGAGCTCCTCGGGCCCGTCGTTCGCCGGGTCCATCGTCACCGCCAGCACCTGGACGTGGGCGGCGACGTCCGACGGGAGCGTCGCCAGCGCCTGCCGCGCCTCGGTCAGGATCACCGGGCAGGTGTGCGGGCAGCTCGCGTAGACGGCCGTGAGCAGCGTCACCCGGTCCACCAGGTGCGTCGAGCTCACGGCGTCGCCCGCCTGGTCGACCAGCTCGAACGCCGGCGTGGTGTGGGACGTCCGGAGGACCTCGGCGGGGAACGGCAGCTCCGCCCCGGCGTCGAAGCCGGGCTCCGTCATCAGCGTGAGCCCGACCCCCAGCGCCAGCGTGAAGGCGAGCCCCCCGCCCGCCCATCGGCCGACGCCGGATCGCCTCGACGTCCACGCTTCACGCAGGGGCTGGTGCCACACCGCGCCGACGATCGCGACGAGCACGAGGGGGTTGATCAGCAGCATCGCCACGTACGCCCCCTCGAGCTCGCCCGTCGCCGGGTCGTAGCCGAGGCACCAGACCTTGAACTGGGTCGCGAACTCGGCCAGCGGACCGGCGGACGCGGGGATCGCGAGGATGCCCAGCAGCAGCGCCGGCCAGGCGACCAGCACGCTGAGCAGCAGCGTCGGGAAACGCCACCCCTCGATGAACCCCGCGAGCCGGTCCAGGCCGCTCACGTCACCGCACCCACCAGACGTCTGCCAGCGCCTTCCAGTTCGCGAAGTAGTACACCGCGAAGCAGAGCAGCAGCAGCATGACGAGGGCGAAGGCGCCCGGCGTCCGGTGCACCAGGTCCTTGTCCTCGACCGGCGTCATCGGCGGCGTCCACTGCTCCATCGGCGAGCCCGCGTTGGACTTCCCGAAGAAGACCGCCGCGACCGTCAGGAGGATGAACACCAGCAGGCCGAGGAAGGCGATGGTGCCGCCCACGCCGACGCCGGCCAGCCAGAAGGTGGCGCCGGGGTCGAAGCTGTGGCTGATCGCTGCGCCGCTGAACTCGACGTCCCAGTGTCGGCGGGGCACGCCGTACGAGCCGGCGAAGGACATCGACAGCGACATCAGCACGACGCCGAAGGCGAACAGGTACGGCTGCACCTTGGCCAGCCCCTTGGCGTAGTACTCACGCTGGAAGATCAACGGGACGACGTAGTACGCGAGCCCCATGAAGGCCAGCGTCGTGCCGCCCACGACCGTCGCGTGGAAGTGGCCGGGGATCCGCATCGTGTTGTGCGCGATGATGTTGATCTGCTGGGTGCCGAGCGTGACGCCCGTGATGCCGCCGATGAAGCCGAAGATGGCCATCGACAGGAACGTCGAGCTGAACGCCGGGTTCTTCCACGGCGCCTTCGCCAGCCACGTGAACAGCCCCTGGACGAAGCCGCGGCCGCGCTGCGCCGACTCGATGGCGGCGGGGACGGTGAAGCCGTGGATCATCGAGGCGAGGACCGCGAGGTACATCGCGTACGACGTGTTCCAGATCTTCCACGTCGAGCCCACGCCGGGATCGACCAGGAGGTGGTGCGCCGAGGCGATGTTGATGAACAGGATGTAGAAGACGAACGCCGCGCGGCAGACCGTCTCGTTCAGCGGCTTGGCGCCGGTGGTCAGGTACGCGAGGAGGTACCAGACGGCGACCATCGCGCAGACGTTGACCTGCTGCGAGCTGTGGCCCAGGGCCCACCAGATGAGGCGGTACCAGGAGGCGTCCACCGACTCCACCCAGCCCATCGACCAGGCGAACGTCGGGAGCATCACGATCGCGCCGTGGAGCAGCGTGCCGACGGCGATGATCGCCGCCGCCGTCGCGCCGAACACGACCAGCGGGACCGACCCCTCGTAGGTCTTGTCCCGCTTCGCGATGTAGAGGCACCCGAAGTAGTTGAAGACGCCGATGAGCGTCCCCACCGCGACGAGGATGATGCCGCCGTAGAACAGCGGGCTCCCCTTCAGCGGCATGTAGGACGTCATGAGGACGTCGGAGTTGCCCTGGAAGATGGCCACGTCGACGCCGACGGCGCCCGCGAGCATCAGCGCGAAGCTCACCCACGCGACCTTCTTCGACGCCAGCCTCGAGTTCAGCAGCGTGGTGCCGCAGAAGTAGAGGATCGCGATCTCGAAGAACAGGATCCAGAAGATGAGCATGTTGAGGCCGTGCAGCGTGAGGATCCGGTAGAACCAGTCCGCCGGAAGCATGTGCAGGGCCGGCCAGCGCGTGAGCGCCAGCCCGATCGCGGCGACCGCTCCGATGAGCAGGAAGACCACCGCGCACACGGCGTTGAGCTTGATGAAGAACTGCGCGTTGAGGCAGACCGGCAGGCCGGTCGTGTCGCACGTTCGGACCTCGTTGTCCTTGAAGTTGCCCACGATCGGCCTCCTACTCGACGATGATCCGGCCGGTCATCATGTGATGGCCGATGCCGCAGAATTCGTTGCAGATGACGGTGTACTCACCGGCCACAGTCGGCGTGATCGTGAGCACGTGGTCGTAGCCGGGGGTGATCTGGAAGTTCATGTTCATCGGCTGCAGCGAGAAGCCGTGCTGCAGGTCCGACGAGCTCAGGTGGATGCGGTACTCCGCGTCCTTCTTGAGCTTCAGCACGGCGGGGTGGAAGGACCACATCCGCGCGAGCATGTAGACCTCGGAGCCGGGCGCGGGGGCCACGACGTCGAAGCCGGCGACCTTCTCGCCGGTCTTGTTGGCCTCGACGAAGCGGTTGGTCCGCTCGACGAACGCCGCGGGTTCGACGCGGTAGGCCTCGCCGGTGCTGTTCTGCTTCCCCTTGAAGTGCCAGTAGGGCATGGCGAGGAACATCAACAGGCACCACACGAGGGCCAGACCGACCCAGGTGCGCTCGAGGCCGGTGGGGGCCTCGAACCAGCCTTCTTTCGGGGGGGCGATGCTCATGGGGTCTCCGTCACGGAAGCGTGGCTTCGGGGATGTTGGCGAGATCGATCCAGCCCCACACCGTGTAGGAGAGGAACAGGATGAGGAGGCTGAGCAGGAGCAGCAGCCATGGGTTGTCCATCAACCGCTGGAGCGGGTGGGGAGGGGACTTGGGGTCTTCCATGGGGTCCTCGCTGAGGGGTGGTTCGCGCCCCGGAATGCGTCGAGCACCAGGGCGAGGAAAAGAACGCCGCCGGCGGCGGCGACGAGGCCGCCGACGCCCATGACGCCGAGGCCGAGGGTCTCCATGGCGTCACGGGCGGTCTGCTCCGCGCCGTACGCCTTGCGGGCCGCCCCGTGCGCGCCGGCCCAGCCGAAGCCGGCGGCGAACACGATCTGGCCGACCCCGAAGAGGGCCGGTTGCCACGCCGCGGCGGCGCGGCGGCGGGCGCCGCGGAGGCGGAGCCCGAGGGGCTCGAACACCAGCCACGTGCCCGCCATGTAGGCCGCGGTGACGGCCCCGATCGACGCGTGGTAGTGCGCCGGGACCATCGTGTTGGAGCCGCGGATCATCGCCCCGAGGGCGAACCCGAGGGCCGTGAGCGCGGCGCTCACGATGAAGCCGAGCAGCCGCGGGTCCGAGAACCCGCGCGCGGGGAGACGCCCGTCCCGGCGGGCCTGCGCGATCGCGCGCACGCACAGGACGAAGAAGACGGTGACGACGGGGAAGATCCCCCACCGCATGAGGAACGTGAAGCCGACCCGGTGGAGCGGATCGGTGGGCCCCAGGAGCGCCAGCGCAGGCCCCGCCAGCGCCGGCAGGGCGAGGAGCCCGAAGAGGACCGTGGACGTCCGGCGGGACAGCACGGGGCGGCCGACCGCCGCTTCCACGAGCATCAGCCAGACGACCAGCATCCCCAGCTCCGACGCGATCTGGAGGACGTGCCCGCCGCCCCAGAAGCCGAGCTCGTAGTAGGTCTCCGCGTTCAGGTGCGCGGGGGTGTTCGCGAAGGTGATCGCGAACGTGAGCATGGCGACACCGAAGACGACGGCGGCGGCGCGGAGGCCGGGGCGGGCCGCGTCGGGGAGGGGGACGCGCCCGGGCGGGGCCTCGTTCGAGGGGCTGAGCCGCCGGTCCGCCATGGCGAAGACGACCCCCGCGAAGAACACCCCGAGCCCGATCATGAACACCGGGTGGTCGAGGACGGGGACGTAGTTGGAGAGCACGGGGACGGCGGTCGGTGCCGCCGCCCCCGCGATCATCAGCGCGAGACCCGCGATGGCGATCCAGTGAGACCGATGGCACAGCCGGGGACCGTCGCCGCGGGTGGGGAGGAGGAACCAGAGCCCGGTCAGGAAGCAGTAGAACCAGGCCACGAGGGCCAGATCCACGTGCACTACCAGACCGCGGCGGAAGAAGGTCGGATCCGTGAACAGCCGGTCGAGGGGGGGCATACGACCGACCACCAGGATCAAGGCGAAGAGCCCGGCGACCACGAGCACGCCGACCGCCAATGCGATCCACGTCCGCGCCGCCGCCGCGTCGAGCTCGGTTCCTCCCTTGCGCACGAACGGGCGGACTGCATCAAGCATGCCACTTGATCTGTCCCCCGAATCGACCTCGGAGCGGACCGTGAGTGTTGGATATCGAACAAGTTGCGATGTGGCAGGGGGCACAGACTCACGGCCGGATCCGCACCGTGAGTCGCGCGCGTGAGGGGGACACACGGCTGGCACGGGCGATGCAGTCCCAGAGGACGAACCTGGAGGTCTCATGAGCCCGAGCACGTTCCCCCCTGACCGCATCCTCGTCCCCTCGGACTACTCCGAGCGGAGCGACCACGCGCTGGAGTACGCGTCCTCGCTGGCCGCCGCGCACGGAGCCCGGGTCGTCCTCCTCCACGTCCTGTCCCCCCTCGCGGGGAGTCTGCAGGACCTCGCCATGGCGCCGGACTACCGGTTCGTCGAGCTGGTTGAGCGGCGGCACGAGTCCGCGATGAACGAGCTCCACCGCCGCAAGCCGGCCGCGTACGAGGGCAAGGTCGAGTACAGCGCCCACGTCGAGGAGGGCGAGGCGGCCGCCGTCATCGCCCGGGTGGCGACGGAGCAGGACTGCGACCTCGTCGTGATGGGATCCCACGGCCGGACCGGCCTCCGCCGCGCGCTGCTGGGATCGGTGGCGGAGCGGACGGCCCGCCTCGCCGAGGTCCCCGTCCTGATCCTGCGGTGACGCGATGAACCCCGGCGGGCTGACGGTCGGGCGCATCGCGGGGATCGAGGTCCGCCTCGCCCCCAGCGCGCTCGTCATCGTCCTGCTCGTCGGGGGCGGCCTCGCCGTCGGCCTCCTCCCCCAGTGGCACCCCGACTGGGGCTTCCTGAAGACGTGGACGGTGGCGCTGCTCGCGGCGGCCCTGCTCCTCGGCTCGATCCTCGCCCACGAGCTCGCGCACGCCGTCGTCGCGCAGGCGTACGGCCTCCGCGTGCGGTCGATCACGCTCTTCCTCTTCGGCGGCCTGGCGGACCTCGAGGAGGAGCCCGACCGGCCCTCCGTCGAGCTCCTCATCGCCGTCGCCGGCCCCGCCGCGAGCGTCTTCATCGGCCTGATGGCGCTCACCTCGGGAGCCTTCCTCGTCCCCCCGGGGACGGCGGAGCTCGAGCCCGAAGCGCTGCTGGCGTCCCTCGGCCCGGGGGCGACCGTCCTCCTGTGGCTGGGGCCCGTGAACCTCATCCTCGCCGCCTTCAACATGCTCCCGGGCCTGCCGCTGGACGGCGGGCGGGTCCTCCGCGCCGTCATCTGGTGGGCGACCGGCTCGCAGCGGCGGGCGACGAAGCAGGCGACCGCGTCCGGGCGGGCGCTCGGCTGGGCGTTCGTCTTCGTCGGCATCGCGATGACCTTCGGGCTCTGGATCCCGGGGCTCGGCGGCGGCCTCGTCGGCGGGGTCTGGCTCGTCATGATCGGCTTCTTCCTCGCCTGGTCCGCCCAGCAGGTGTGGCTCCAGGCCCAGATCGCCGACCTCCTCCGCGGCCGCTCCGTCGGCTCGCTGATGGTCGAGGCGCCGATGACGCTGGAGGCAGGGATCCCGACGTCCCACGCCATGCGCGCCCTGGCCGAGCCGGGGGCGCCGCGTTCGGCGCTGGTGCTCGACGACGGCCGGCTCGTGGGGCTCGTCTCCGTGGCCGACCTCGCTGCCCTCGCGGGGCAGCCCCGCGGCTACGTCGAGGAGGTCATGACGCCCGTGGAGCGGCTCTTCGTCGTCCGCCCCGACCAGCCCGCGCTCGACGCCCTGCGCGAGCTCAGCGTCCACCACGTCCACCAGCTCCCCGTCGTCGCGGACGGCCACCTCGTCGGCCTCTTCCGCCTCGGCGACGTCCAACGACTCGCGGCCCTCGCCGGCGGGTCCCCACCCCCCGGAGAACCGTCATGAACACCGTCGGACAACTGCTCGCGAAGAAGGGCTACCGCGTCTGGACCGTCGACGCGGACGACAACCTCTACGTCGCCGCGGGGCGGATGATGGACCGCTCCGTCCACTCGATGATCGTGCTGGAGGGGGGCCGCCCCGCCGGCATCGTCACCTCCACCGACATCACCCGCGCCGTCGCCAACCACCCCGAGTCGGCGGCCCGGCTGCTGGTCCGCGACTACATGACCGAGTCGCTCGCCGCCGCCGACGAGGGGGACGACCTCGCGACCACGCAGGCGATGATGGTGGAGCGGCGGATCCACCACCTCCCGGTCACCCGCAACGGCGACCTCGTCGGCGTCCTCGACCTGCTCGACGTCGTCAAGCGCCAGCTCCAGGTCGCGGACCTCCTCACCGAGGACCTCGAGGCCTACATCTCCGGCACCTACCCCCGCTGAGGAGTCCCCCATGAGCGTGCACCACTCGACCCCCATCGCCGACCAGCGCAACGAACAGGCCCACCAGCGGATGCTCCTGCTGGAGGAGGCGTTCGCCCACCTCCTCGTCCTCGGCGACCGCTGCGTCCGCCACGCCGAGATGGCCGAGGCGCAGGGTGCGGGCGTCGTGGCCAACGTCTACCAGGTCTCCGCGGCCGTCCACCGGCAGCTCGCCACCGACCTGACCGAGATGCTCACCGAGGAGGGGGGGACGATCCCCGACCCCAACGAGCAGCCCCTGCCCGAGGCGGTGGGGTTCGCGAGCGAGCCCGCCGACACCCACGTCGCGGCGCTCGTGTCGGCGGACCTGTTCGACGTGGGCCGCCAGATCGGGTGGCTCCGGGGGCTCCAGCGGGCCCAGGTCGGCTGGTCCGAGGACGAGGCGGCGCTGCTCGAGCACATGGAGACGGCGCTCCACCGCGAGGCCGACGCGCTCCGGGAGACGAGGCCGTGGTCGTGACCCGGGCGGCCCTCCTCGGGCTCCTCGTGGCCGGGGGGCTGATCCTCGCCGCGGCCGCGCCGGCGCCGCCCGATCCGGGGGTGCAGCAGTCGATGGCGGAGATCGTGGCAGCCCTCGGGCTGCTCCTCCCCGCCTCGCTGGACGACGACGCGTGGGAGGACCCCACCGGCGCCGACGACCGGAAGCGGGCCATGGCGCAGCTGTCCATCTCGACGCGGCTCCTGCGCGAGCACGCCCGGGGGGAGTCCGACGCGCTCGAGTTCCTCGCCACCTCGCTCGCCGCCGACGCGGCCATGATCGAGACGGCGTACGTCCTCGGCGAGGAGATGTCCGCGCGGTACCGGATCCAGGGGCTCGTGGAGACGTGTGTCGCCTGCCACTCCCGGCTGCCCGACTTCGACGACAGCGCCCTGGGGCGGCGGATCACGAAGACCGTCGAGGTCCAGGCGCTGCCCCACGCCCAGCGGGCCGCGCTGCTCGCCGCGACGCGCCAGTGGGAGGACGCCCTGGTCGCCTACGAGTCGCTCCTCGCGCCCGGCCCCGACCCCGCCCGGGGGACGCCCCTGGACCGCTTCTGGAGCATCCCCGAGTACGTCGAGGTGTCCGTCCGCGTGCGGGGCGACCTCGGCCGCCCGGTCCCCACCCTCGCCGCGTTCGCGTCCGACGACGAGGTCCCCGGCTGGGTGGCCCGCGCGGTCCACGAGTGGATCGCCGCGCTGCGCGCCATCGAAGGCCGCCGCATCCGCGAGGGGACGGAGCTGGCGGCCGCGCGCGACCTCATCGAGGAGGCCCGCGCCGCGGGCGCCTTCCCCGCCGAGCGGACCGGGTTCGTGCACTACGTCGCCGCGTCGAGCCTCCTCCACCGGATGCTCGACCGGGGCGACGCGCCGGTGATGGACAAGGCCGAGGCCTACTACCTCCTCGGCGTCACCGAGTCCCACATCGGCGTCCGCGGCTGGCTGTCGCTGACCGAGTTCTACCTGGAGCGGGCCATCCGCACCGCGCCGGACGCGCCCTGGGCCGCCGGCGCCCTGACGGCGCTGGAGTTCCACCTCACGGTCGAGTTCTCGGGGCCGGAGGGGCTGGACCTCCCCTCGGACCTGCGCGCGCTCCTGGACCAGCTCCGCGCCCTCGTGGACGCGCATGCCGCCCCCTGACGCGTTGGCGACGGCCGCGGCTCCGTCCCTCGACGCGCTCCTCCCCGCGGAGGTCGCGCACCGGGCGGAGGCCGTCGGCGTCGGCAAGGCCGGCCTCGACGCGCTGTCGACGCTGCTCCTCGCCGTGCTCGCGGGGGCGTTCATCGCGCTGGGGGCGGTGTTCGCGACGATCGTCGCCACCGGCAGCGGCGGCGAGCTCCCCTACGGCGTGGTCCGCCTCCTCGTGGGGACCGTCTTCAGCCTCGGCCTCGTCCTCGTCGTCGTCGCGGGCGCCGAGCTGTTCACGGGCAACAACCTCATCGTGATGGCGTGGGCCTCGGGGAAGGTGTCGACGGCCCGGCTGCTCCGGAACTGGAGCCTCGTCTACGCCGGCAACCTGATCGGGGCGCTGGGGACGGTCCTGCTGGTGTGGCTGGGCGGCGTGCACACGTTCGCCGGCGGCGAGGTGGGGGAGACGGCGGTGGCCATCGCGGCGGCCAAGGTCCGCCTCGGCTTCGTCCAGGCGGTCGCCCTGGGGGTCCTCTGCAACGCCCTCGTCTGCCTCGCCGTCTGGCTCACGCTGGCGGCGCGGACGGTGGCGGGGAAGATCCTCGCGATCGTCCCCCCCATCGCGGCGTTCGTGGCCGCCGGCTTCGAGCACTCCGTCGCGAACATGTACTTCATCCCGATGGGGCTGGCGGTCGGCCCCGACGCGTCGGTCTACCCGGAGCTGACCGTCGCGAGCTTCCTCCTCGTGAACCTGCTCCCGGTGACGATCGGGAACATCATCGGCGGGGCCGGGCTCGTCGCGGGCGTCTACTGGGCCGTCTACCTCAGGCCACGGACGACGCCAGCATGAGGTAGCCGGCGCCGGCGCCGACGAGGCAGCCCGCGGCCGCCGCGATGAGCATGCGGCGGAACTGCGGCCCCCCCAGCATCAGCCCGAGGCCGAGCTTGACGGCCGTGTTGGCGACGACCGCGAGCAGGATCCCGGTCCCGGCGGTGAGCATCGTCAGGTCGCCGCCCGCGTGGCGCGCCAGGGAGAGGCAGATCGCGTCGACGTCCGTCGCCCCGGCGAGCGCCGAGACCAGGAGCACGCCGCCGCCGGGGGCGTACCGCTGGGCCGCCGTCACCGCGATCAGGACCACCGCGAAGAGCGCGGCGAACCGGATGCCGCTCCACAGGCTGAACGGATTGCGGAGCTTCGTGTCGACGGTGTCGGGCCGCCCCCCCGCGCCCTCCAGCGTCGCCCGCCGGGCGTGGACCGCCGCCGCCGCCGCCACGGGGACCGTCGCCGCGAGCACGGGGACGACCATCAGCGGCAGCATCGACGGCTGCACCACCGCGATCTCCACCAGCACCCGGATCCCCATCGTCGTCCACGCCAGGAGCACGCCGACGGCCAGGGTCCGCGACTGAAGCGGCACCTCGCGGGACCGCTTCGCCAGCGCCAGCGTCACCGCCGTCGACGACACCAGCCCCCCGAAGAAGCCCGACGCCGCGTTCCCCCGGGCCGCCCCCAGCCGCCGCACGGCGACGTACCCGACCAGCGAGATCGACGCGATCAGGATGACCAGCCACCACAGGTCGTAGGGGACCAGCGCTCCCCACGGGTCGATGGCCGTCCGGGGGAGGAGCGGGAGCACGATGACCGTCGCGAAGAGGAGCTGCAGCCCGGCGAGCACGTCGTCGTCGCCGAGCGCCTGGACGGCCCCGTGGAGCGGCGCCTTCAGGGCGAGCACCAGCGCGGTCACGATCGCCAGTCCCGCCGCCACCCCCGCGTGGCCGAACAACACGGCTCCGCCGAGGAGGTAGACGACGACGAAGGCGACCTCGGTCGTCATCCCGGGCCGCTGCCGCCGCGGCCGGGTGAGCGGCCCCGAGACGGCCACCGCGCCCACCGCGACGAGGCCGCCGACGAAGATCCAGCTCGCGTCGTGGACGCGCGCCAGCCACGCCGCGACGGCGCCGCCTTCGGCGATCAGGATGAAGGTCCGGAGGCCCCCCAGCAGCTCCGCGTCGTGTCGCCGGCTGTGCTCCCGCTCGGCCCCCACCAACGCCCCGATGAACAGGGCGATGGCGAAGTCACGAACGAGGAGGAGATTCGGGTCCATCCTCCTTCGAGGACGTGCGAGACGCGTGCCAGGTCGCGTCGCGATCCATGGCCACGAACCAGTCCAGCAGCGCCGCCGCCGTCGGGTAGATGCGGCCGTGGCCCTCGCCGACGGCCGACAGGACCGCGTCCGTCCACTCGCCCAGGTGCTCCTCGAGGAACCACCGCGTGGCCTCGGCGCACACGCCGGCGCCCGTCGCGTCGCCCTGGTCCAGCGCCACCGCCTCCTTCAGGGCCAGCACCTCGAGGAACTCGAGCTCCGCGCCGAGGTGGTCGGGCCGGTCGGTCCCGGGGATCACCTCCAGCCCGAACGCCTTGTAGAAGCCCGCGATGTCGGCGATGCGGAACGTCTTGACCCACGCCTCCTGGCCGTTCTTGGCCGTGTGGGCCGTCTCCGTGGGGGAGAACTGGAGCTTGCCGCTCGACTCGAAGTTCGCCTCCCAGTCGTCCACCAGCTCCCGGTCGTCCGCGTCGGACAGCGCCGAGGAGAGCTCGGCGGCGGCGTCCCGCAGCTCGGGGCCGGCCCCCAGCGCGGCCAGCGAGGCGTCCAGATCCGGCAGCCGCCGGAACCGGATCTCCGCCGCCGTCCCCTTCTTCGGGGGCTGGAAGAGGTGGGACAGGAGCCCGTAGACGCGGGCGCGGTCGAGGTGCCGGACGATGCCGGGGTCGAGCGGCATGCCTACTTCCCCCCCGTCGTCGGCGCGAGCGCGAACGGCGTCCACGCCATCGTGACCGCCTTCATCCCGCTGACGTCGCCTTCGCCGCCGTTCCACACGGCGAAGATGGCGATCGTCTCGTCGCCCGCCCGGAAGTACGGGTCGCGCGCGTTGCCGGTGTTCAGCTCACGGCGGAGGACGACGTTCCAGCGGCCGTCGGCGTGGTAGCCGATGCCGCTCACGCTCTGCTCGCCCTTGCGCTCGAGCGTGCCGAAGCCGCGCGCCTCGAGCTCCATGACGGCCTCGAAGCCGCGCCAGCCGGTCACCTGCCGCGTCACCTCGGGGTCGCCGGGGAAGTACCAGACGCCCTCGGTGTGGGGGTACTTGTCGCCGAAGCCGCCGGTGCCCTGGGCCTTGGCGTCGAAGTCGGCGGTCCACTGCCAGATGTTCACGGGGTGCTCGGCGTCGCCCATGAACGGCGACGGCGGGGTCTCGAACTCGGACACCGGGAAGCCGATGGCGACGGCGTCCCGGAACGTGTCCGGGCCGACGTCCTGGTCGGACGAGGCGTCGTCCCAGCCCAGGCGGATGACGAGCCGCTGGCCGTCGTGGGCGGCCTGCACGTCCACCGTCTTGACGGACCCGCCCCCCCGCGGAGTGGTGATGAGCTGGGGCGTGAGCACGGCGCTGTGCTTCTTGACCTGGTCCCACGCCGCGTCGTCCGGCATCAGCGGGAGCTCGTCGGCGATGTAGGCGGCGACCACGCCTTGGGGGCCATCCCCCGCCAGCGACGCGGGCGCGCCGATCAGCAGGAGGAGGAACAGCGTCGATGCGGTGCGAACGTTCATGGCGACCTCCTCAGGTGACGTCCAGGCGGTGGACGTTCCGCTTCTTGTCGTGGGCGGAGCGGATGGTGATGGGCTCGACCAGCGGCGCCTCCGCGACCAGCTTCCCGTCGGCGTTCCAGCCGCGCGCCACCCCCTCGCTGACGGCGAACCGCGTCATGATCTCGGGCGAGCTCCCGAACAGGACGAGCAGCCCGGCCAGCACCTCGTCGTCCTTGGCGCCCTTGTAGGCGTCGATCGCCTCCTGCACCCCGGGGCCGAACATCTGCGACAGGTAGTCCGCGGGCACGTGGATGGGGGGGATGTAGTAGACGTTCGGGGACGTCCCGAACTGCGGGTACAGGGGGAGGGCCATCTTCTTGACCCGGACCATGTAGTCGATCGGGTTGCTCGGGTCCGGCTCCTTGGTCATGTCGAGCCAGCCCTGGCCCCGGATCTTCCCGATGCACTGCTCGACGCACTGCGTCTGCAGCCCATTCTCGACCTTGGGGTAGCAGCCGACGCACTTCTCGGACGTCTCGTGGTTCGCGCGGAACATCGGCTTGCCGTAGGGGCACGCCTTGACGCACCGGCGGTAGCCCCGGCAGCGGCTCTGGTCGATGAGCACGATGCCGTCCTCGGGCCGCTTGTAGATCGCGCCGCGCGGACACGCCGCGAGGCACGCGGGGTAGCTGCAGTGGTTGCAGATCCGGGGGACGTAGAAGAACCACTTGTTGTGGGGCAGCGAGTTCTCGTGATAGCCCTGCGGCATCGAGCCGCCGGCGCACTGGTCCTCGCCGATGTTGGGGTGGGCCCAGTCGATGTCGGTCGGAAGCACGCCGGCGATGCCGTCCTCGCCGCCGGCCTCCTCGAAGACCGTCTTGCCGTCGTAGACGCCGTCCTTCCAGGTGCCCTTGCCGATCTTCTCGAGCACCGCGAGATCCCAGCGCGTGGGGTAGCCGCCGTACGGCTTCGTCTCGACGTTGTTCCAGAACATGTACTCCTGGCCGCGGCCGGAGGTCCACGTCATCTTGCAGGCCATCGAGCACGTCTGGCAGGCGATGCACTTGTTGGTGTCGAACACCATCGCCATCTGCCGCTTCGGCTTGACCTCCTCGAACGGGTATTCCATCTCCCGTCCCAGCTGCCAGTTCTTGACCTTGGCCATGACCTACTCCTTCCCCTCGATGCTGGTGAAACCGCCGGCGAGGTAGCGCGCCATGGCGTCGTCCTCCTCGGTCGGGCGGATGCCGAGGCGGGCCGGCTCCCAGATCCCGCCGTCGGCGCCGCCGGGCTCGGCGTGCGTGAACTTGACGAACGACTCACGGGGCGCGCCGTTGGCGCAGTGGACGTCCGGGCAGAAGCCCTGGCCGACCTGCTGGCCCATCAGCTCCTTGCGCGTGAGCGTGTCCGTGAGGAGCGTCGGCCGGAGCCACGAGCGGGTGCCGCTCTGGTGGCTGCCGTACCGGTACATCGACTGGTAGCCCGTCTCGGGGCTCTTCGCGAGGCCGTCCTTGCGGTTCTCGTGCCCGCGCACGCTGCCGAAGCTCGCGCCGCTGAAGTGGAAGTAGCTGCGGGCCACCCCCTTCGGCGTGCCCGGGTAGATCCGGGCGCGCATCATCGCGCGGCTGATCTTCGCCTCCTTGGGCCGGTCCTGCCAGCCGTGGAAGGGGCGGTCGTGGGGGTCGGCGTCGATCCAGACGTAGTCGCCGTCCTGGATCCCCTGCGCCTTGGCGTCCTCGGGGTTGATGTCGACGTACCCCTCACCGACCCACGGCTTCCGCTTGTCGTGCCGGTACATGTCGCCGTACGGCCCCCACCAGACCGACAGGATGTCGATGTCGGCCACGATGGTGTGCACGCTGTGGCGGTACTTCGGGGTGATCCACTGGTGGGTGAACCCGTCCTTCATCAGCGGGTGCTCCGTCTTGAGGAGCTCGTCGGGCGTCTTGATGACGTTCCGCACCTGGCGGGTCTCGCCCATCAGGTCGTCCTCGTCGAAGCCCATCTCCTTCGGGGTCTTGGGCTTGATGAGGGGATGCGGCTTCGCCGAGACGATGACGTTCGGCTCGTGGAACGTCGCGTCGATCGGCTCGCGGTGCAGCGGCAGCTGCTCCCCGTGCATCTTGAACTCGGGCTCGTCGCGGAGGAACTCGAGGCGGCCCGTGCGGTTGTACCAGGGCTTGCTCTCGACGCTCTGGTCGTACCCGATCCACTTCGGGTACGTCCGCCCCATCATCATCGTGGGGATGCCCTCCTTGGCCCCCTTCAGCATCTCCTCGAAGTCGTAGCCGACGCTGATGTTGGAGTGGTCGAGGATCCGCTGGATGTACTCGGCCCCCTTCCCCTCGTCGATGAACTTCCAGTAGTCGTTGAACCGCTCGTCGCCGGTGATGTCGGCGAGCTTGGCGGCGACCCCCTGGTAGACCTCGCAGTCGTTGCGGGTGTTGTGGATGCGGTCGATGTGCGTCAGCGGCATGACCTGCATGAACGGGTTCGTGCAGGACTGCGTGACGTCGTGGACGTTGTACTCACCCCACGAGTCGATCGCGAAGACGATGTCGGCGTACTCGCAGGACCCCGTCCACCACCACTCGTTGACGAAGACGGCCTCGATGAGCCGCTCGCTCTTGACCTTCTTGGACCGGAACTCCGGGTGCCGGAGCAGGTTCATCACGACGTCGTAGTGGCCCTTGGCGTTGCCCAGGATCGAGTTGCTGCCGGAGAACCAGAGCATCTTCGTGGGCCACGGCATGTGGGACTTGCCGTTGTAGACGGTGCCGTGCACGACCAGCGGGCTGTCGCCGTGGCTGTAGAAGTGCGCCGACTGCATCGTGAACGTCTTGTGGATCCGCGGCTCGACGCCGGCGGTCTTCTCGACGTCGAACGGGTCCTCGGCGATGTACTTCGGCATGCCGTTGAAGTACGCGGCGCGGTAGTTGCCGGCGTAGCTGCCGACGTTGCCGCCGGCGAACCCGACGTTCCGCGTGAGCGCCGCGACGAGGAAGATCGCGCGGTCCTTCTGGTCGGCGTTGAACATCTGGTTGGGGCCCATGCCGACGACGAAGAGCACGCCCTCGGGGCGGGACGCGATCTCGCGGGCGAAGGACTGGACCGCCGCCTGGGGCGCCCACGTCACCTTCTCGGTGTTCTCGAGCGTCCAGGTGTCCCAGAGGTGCTGCTTGACGAGGTCGAAGACCGGCCGGACCTCGACCTTGCTGCCGTCGGTCAGGGTGACCGTGCGGGTGCCCTCCAGGGCCGGGTCGATCTTCCGCCTGGCGAAGTACTCGCCGATGTCGTCGCGGCTCACGGCGACCGGCTTGGACTTGCCGAGGTCCCACATGACCGCGTCGTCCCAGGCGGAGCGCTGGGCCTCCGTGATCGTCGGGTTGCCGCGGTGCGTGTCGAACGGCTTGGCCTTCTGATCCTCGGGCACGACGTCGGTCCGCTTGAGCTTCGCGAGCTTGTGCTTGGGGAAGACGTCGGACGCCTTGAGCAGCTCGCCCGTGTCCATCCGGGTCAGGAGCGGGAGGTCCGTCCAGCCCTTGACGAACTCCTTGTCGTAGAGGTCGTGCGCGATGATCTCACGCGCGACGCCGAGCGCGAACGCGGGGTCGGTGCCGGGCCGCAGCACGACGTACTCGTCGGCCTTGCTGCACGTCGAGTTGTACTCGGTGGAGACGACCGCGACCTTCGTGCCCTTGAGGCGCGCCTCGGTCAGCCAGTGGGCGTCGGGCATCTTCGTCGACACCCAGTTCATGCCCCAGCAGATGGCCATCTTCGCGTACTCGACGTCGCACAGATCGAAGTCGACCGTCTGCTGCCCCGTGACCATCGGGTGGCCCGGCGGCAGGTCGGTGTGCCAGGTGTAGTTGTCGAGGCCGACGCCGCCCTTGGCCTCGCCCTTCTTCACCCCGCGCACGTACGCGTCGAGCAGGGCCATCGAGTTGGCCTGGCGGTACTGGCCGAACAGCTTGACGGCGCCGAGCACGGGCATGCCGCCGCGGAACTTCAGCGTCCGCGTGCCGGCCCCCTGGACGCGCTCGACCATGTCCGGGTGGTACCCCTGGGCGAGCATCTTCCGGGCGCCGTCTTCGCCGCTGTAGTAGCGGGCGAGGTGCTCCATCGTCTTCGCGACGAGCTCCTCCGCCTCGTCCCAGCCGACCCGCTCGAAGCGGTCCTCACCGCGGTTGAACAGCTCGGCGGGGGGCAGCCCCTTCTTGTCGCGGGGGAAGCCCTTCTCGACCCACGTCTTGAAGCCGCGCCGCACCATGGGCGTCTTGACCCGCCGGTCGCCGTTGAAGCGGCGGACGATGGCGAGGCCCTTGTTGCAGTGGCGGGGGTCCCACCGCTGCGAGGCCTTCGTCCCGTAGACGTCGGTCGCCTGGTGGTACTTCTGGGTGGGTCCGCAGCGCGTCACCACCCCGTTCTTGACGTACGCCCGCAGGTAGCAGTTGTGGGTGCAGTTCGGGGTGCACATGAAGACGTAGTCGTCGTCGTAGCTGTACAGGTCCCGGTAGAGCTTCTCCCACCCGCGCGCGGGGTAGTGGGCCAGGGGGTTTGAGCCCGCGAGCGCGGGGCGGAGCGCCGACAGCGCCAGGGTGTCGGCCGCGGCGGCGGCGACGCCCGCGGCGGCGGAGCGGCTGAGGAAGAGTCGGCGGCTGAACGGCTGGGTCATGTGTCCTCCGGCCCAGACCTTCCTTCCCCTGTTGGACGTGCCTCATGACCGTCGTCAGGTGTGTACCCCAGAGCATGACGACGGTCAGGTTCGTGCCTTGATCGCTGACGACCGTCAGGGTCAGGGCGGCGTGGGTGGCTAGTCCTCGAAGGGTGGACGCGCGCGTGCCCCTGCTCCTGTGCCTGATCCCCCTCCTCTCGGCCTGCCCTCCGGGGGAGCCCGGCTTCGGGCTGGTGGCGGACGCGATCCCCGGCGGCGTGCTCCTCGCGGCCTGGTCCGACGGGGACGACGCGCTGATGGTGGGCGGCCCCCTCGGGTCCGGCCCCGCGGTGCTGGCGCGGCTCCGCGACGGCGAGCTCTGCTACGAGGCCGACGTCGCGGAGCGGACGCTGTGGTGGATCCACGGGCCCTCCCCGGGCGTCTGGTGGGCGGTCGGCGAAGGCGGCGCCGTCCTGCACTCACGCCATGGCTCACGCACGCGCGAGGACGTCCCCACGGACATGACCCTGTACGGCGTCTGGGCCGCGTCGGAGGACGAGGTGTGGGCGGTCGGGGGGACCTTCGAGACGAGCCCCGCGACGGGCGAGCTGTGGGTCCGCCGGGAGGGGACGTGGACGCTGGTGAGCGCGCTCGACGCGGCCGCGTTCAAGGTCTGGGAGGGGTGGGTCGTGGGCCAGGGGGGCGCGTGGCGGATCGGCGAGGGGGACGTGCTCGAGGAGGTCGACTTCGCCGGCGAGCGGCTGGTCACGGTGCGCGGCCGCGGACCCGACGAGGACGTCTGGGCGGTCGGGGGATACGGGACCCCCGCGGTGCAGCGCCGCGCCGGCGGGGCCTGGGCGACCGTCGACGCGACGGGGCTCTACCAGCCCCTGAACGGAGTCTGGACGGCCCCCGGCGAGCCGGTCTGGGTGGCCGGGATGAACGGCGAGGCGGCGCGCCTGGAGGACGACGGGACATGGACGACACCGGAACTGCTGCTGACGCCTCACGATCTCCACGCCGTGTGGAAGCACGGCGACGAGGTGCTCTTCGTGGGCGGCGACATGTTCGCGGACGCGGCCGACCAGCGCGGGACGATCGTGCGCTACGGCACGCTCGAAGAAGGCTTGGAGGCGACGCCGTGCGACTAGTCCGAACGATCGTGTGCGTGATGGCCCTGCTCGCGGCCTGGTCCGTGGCGGCGGCGACGTCGGCGCTGGAGGCGTCGGTGGGGGAGGCGGCGCCGGCGTTCGAGCTGGTCGATCCCGCGGGGGAGCCGGTCCGCCTCGCCGACCTGCGGGGGAAGGTCGTGGTGGTCAACTTCTGGGCCTCCTGGTGCTCCCCCTGCATGGCCGAGCTGCCCTTGCTGGACGCGCTCCACGGGCGGCTGCAGGCCGACGGGGCGACGGTGCTCGCGGTCAACGTCGACACCGCCCGGGGGCCCGCGATGGGGGCGGTCCGGAAGCTGGAGCTCACGCTCCCCGTGGCGCTCGACCCGAAGCACGCGGCGGTGGCGCAGTACAGCCCCGAGCGGCTCCCCGCGACGTTCGTGATCGACGGCGCGGGGGTGGTCCGGTCGATCCGGACGTCCGAGATCGAGGAGGCCGACGTGCCCGCCCTGGAGGCGGAGGTCCGCGGGCTCCTGGGAGTGACCCCGTGACGCGGGCGGCGGGGGCGGGCCCGGCGGCGGGCGCGGCGACAGCGCTGGCGGCGCTGGTCGGGGCGGCGGCGCTCGGCGGCTGTCCGTCGGACGATCCCCGGGCCGTCTTCGAGCGGGACGTGGTCCCCGTGCTGGAGCGGACCTGCGCCGCGTCCACGTGCCACGGCGTCGCGCCGGGGGCGGAGGCGGACGGCGAGGTCATCGACCGCTCCCAGCTCTTCTTCGACCTCGACCGGACCGGCGGCCTGGCGGACGTGGACGCGGCCTACGCCACGTCCCTCCGCGCGATCGACCCGACCTCGCCGCCGGTGCTGAGCAGCCTGATCCGGAAGCCCCTCGCCGAGGCCTGGGGCGGCTCGCCCCACCGCGGGGGGGACAACTTCTTCACGGCCGACGACGAGGCGCTCCTCGCGATCGCCGGCTGGATCGAGCTCGAGGACGACGGCGGCGAGAGCCCGGCCCCCCTGAGCGAGCTGGAGCAGCGGTTCGCCGACGAGGTCCAGCCCGCGCTCTTCGCGATGGGGTGCGCCTCGGGGAACTGCCACGGGCCCACCGCCTCGAACCCGTACCACCTCGACCCCGGCGTGGCGGGCGTGTTCGGCGTCGCCGAGACGCGCGCCAACTACACCGGCAGCCGCCGCATGCTCTCCCTCACGGGGGACGGCTCGCAGTCGCGGCTGCTCGTCAAGGCCCTCCCCCTGCACGCGGGCGGGATCGTCCACAAGGGGGGGAACAGCTCCTTCCTCGACGGTCCGTCCGACGAGCGCGGGGCCGCGATCGCGGCGTGGGCGTGCGCCGAGCGGGAGGCCGCGACGGGGCTCGGCTGCGCGGGCGAGGACGAGCCGGTGGCGACGGGGATCGTCTTCGTCCGGGGACCCCTGGAGGCGGGCCACCCCTTCGACCTCGACCGGTTCGCGTACGGGAGCGACCTCTGGCTGCTCCCCCTGACCGGCTCGGATCTCCTCCCCGGCGAGCCGGTCAACCTGACGGCGGGGCTGCACGACGGCCCCGTGGACATCCGCGATCCGGCGGTCGACGCGACCGGGACGCGGGTCGTCTTCGCGATGCGGACGGCGCCGTGGGAGGGGCACTCGCTGTGGGAGCTCCGGCTCGACACGGGCGACTCGCAACGCCTCACGGACCCCGGGACGGGGGCGTCGGACCGCGACCCGACGTGGCTCCCCGACGGCACGATCTGGTTCGCCTCGACGCGCGCCCGCGAGGCCGCCCACGCGGGCACGTT
>CAYFOA010000035.1:37506-46055 GCA_964344575.1 uncultured Rickettsiales bacterium
TCAGCTCGCGTCGGGTGTCGACCCCAACGTCGGCACCGTCACGGTCAATGCCACGACTGGAGCATTCGCCTTTACCCCGACGACACGCGCCCGCGAGACCGCCCACGCGGGCACGTTCGCCGACGCGGACCTCTACGAGCTCGACCCCGACACCGGCGACGTCCGCCGCCGCACGTGGACGCCCCACGCGGAGCGGACCCCGGTGATGCTGACCATCGGCAAGGTGGAGGGCGAGGTGGCGTTCAGCACGCTCCGCGACACCCTCCCCGGCGAGGCGTCCGGCCAGCTCTTCCGGTTCCCCCCCGACCTCAAGGCCGAGTACCACATCCACTTCGGGATCACGCCGCCGGAGGACCTCTTCCTCGGCATCCAGGAGCTCCCCGACGGGCGGTACGCGACGACCGCCGGCGACCTCGGCGGGGTGTGGGACGCGGGCCGGATCGGGATCCTGGACCGGAACTTCGGTCCCGAGATCGTGGGGAAGGGGGACGCCGCCCCGGATCCGGCGCTCCCCTTCTACGCCCCGCCGCTCGTGCGCCTGGACCCGGGCACGCGGGCGGTGGGGACCACGCCCCGGCTGGTCCGCGAGGTGACGGCGCTGCCGGACGGCCGGCTGGTCGCGGCGGCGGCCGACGGGCCGGTGGACCTGGGCGATCCCGACGCCGTCTTCGACCTCCGGATCGAGCTCATCACGCTCGCCGAGGGGACGGACGGCTCCGGGCCGGCCATCGCGTCCCGGACGACCCTCGCCGACGCGCCCGGCGTCCACGACTCCGACCCCCAGCCGGTGTTCGTCCGGCCCACGGAGGAGCGCCACCTATGGGAGCCGGTCGGGGACACCGGGCTGTTCCTGCACAACGGCATCCCGATGAACGACGCGATCCTCGCGTCGCTGGAGCCCGCCGGGCCGAAGCCGCTGGACCCCGCGAGCGCGGTCGGGGTGCGGCTGGTGGAGGCGCTGCCCCTGTCCCCCGACGACCGCTTCGCGATCGACCCCGCCGACACCCGGGACGGGCACGCCGGCGCGACGTCGACGGGGCTCGGCCCCCACCCCCCCGCGCGCGTCCTCGCCGAGCTCCCCCTCGCCGCGGACGGCACCTTCGCCGCCGACGTCCCTGCGGGGGTGCCGTTCCGCATCCAGACGCTGGACGAGCGCGGCATGGCGACGGGCGCCATCCACAACCGCTGGTACGACATCGCCCCCGGGCAGGTCATCAAGCAGGGGGTGGGGCACGGCAACCCCCGCTTCTACGGCGCCTCGTGCGCGGGCTGCCACGGGTCCCTGGACGGTGACCCGGCGTCCGCGTTCGTCGAGCCGGACGTGATGACGACGGCGACGGTGACGCTGTCCCGGTTCGAGAACGCCGACCCGCGCCGGCCGATCCCGCCCGCCGCGGTGGGCGACGCCACGCGGTTCGGGATCGACTTCCGCGACGACGTCCAGCCGCTGCTGACGTCGGCCTGCGCGACGTCCGGCTGCCACGACGGGGCCGCCGGGGGCGTCGGCCCGAGCCTCACCGACGCGCCCACGGTGTGGTTCAACGACGCCTACGAGAGCCTGCTCGAGCCGGGCGACGGGAGCGGCGGGGGGTTCGCCTGGGTGGACGCCGGGGACGCCAGCGCGGCGTCGTCCCACCTGGTCGAGCTGCTGCTCGGCACCGAGCTCGACGCGCCGGCCGAGATCGGGGCGACGTCCACGCCTCACGGCGACCTCACGGACGAGGAGATCGAGCTCCTGGTGCGGTGGATCGAGCTGGGCGCGACCTACGTGGGGGAGGCACCGTGAGGGGGCTGCTCCCGGCGCTGCTGCTCCTGCTGGCGGGCTGCATCACCGGCCCCGGCGCGGGCGCGGAGCTCCCCCTCGGGGACGCCGCCGCGTTCGCGTCCGACGTCCAGCCCGTGCTGGAGGCGTCCTGCGCGAACCCCTCCTGCCACGGCACCGCCGACCGGCCCCTGGAGACGTTCGCCCGCTTCCAGCACCGCCTCGACCCCGCCCGCGTCCACCTCGACGAGCCGATCACGGACGCCGAGCTGGACGCCAACCGCTACGCCGTCGCGGCGCTGCTCGCCGGCTTCGACGCCGCCGCGGACTCGCCGCTCCTCACCAAGCCCCTCGCGGAGGCCGCCGGCGGCTCCGAGCACGTCGGCGGTGCCTGCTTCGGGGACGCCGCCGAGCCCGGCTCCGCGGCCATCGAGCGGTGGGCCGACGCCGCCATCGAGGCCCTCGAAGACGACCTGGAGGACGACCCGTGATCCCCGCCCGCGCCCGCGCCCGCGCCCTCGCCCTGCCCGCCCTGTTCGCCTGCCTCGCGCTGTCGGTCTCCGGCTGCGTGACGCTCTCCACCTGGGAGCGCGCCACGCTCATGTCGGCGGCGATGGAGGACCCCGCGTCCCCCATGGAGGCGGTCATCGAGGAGCACGTCCACGCCGTCCGCGAGGCCGGCCAGGGCGCCACCGCGGCCGCGGGATCGTCGTGCGGCTGCAATTGAGGCTCGCCCGCGCCGGAGCGCTCGTCGCCGCCCTCGCAGCGGCGACGTCCCTCGCTCACGCCGCCGAGGGGGAGCCGTCCACGGCCGGCGCCCGGGTCGACGTCTACATCGACGAGCACATCGTCGTCGTCGCGCCCCAGGCCCGCACGTCGGTCGAGATCGGCGAGGACGGCCTCCGCGTCGACGGCGGCCACCTCGTCAACGTCATCTCCGGCGCCACGCCCGTGCTCACGGCCGACGCGATCACGTCCGCGACCCGCTTCACCGAGGTCCGCCACGGGCTCGATCTGAGCCTCAGCGGCCCCCTCGCGGAGCACGTGACCCTCCGCGGCGGCGCGATGGCGAGCCTGGAGGGGGACTTCCAGACGGCCGGGCCGACGCTGAGCCTGACCGGCGACGCGTTCGGCGAGATGAGCCGGTTCGCGTTCAACTGGCGGCTCCGCGTGGAGCGGGTGACGCCGGGGACGGGGGAGCCGTTGGCGGACGTCGGGGTGGCCCAGGAGATCGACCTGACGTGGACGCAGATCCTGTCCCGCACGACCCGGATGACGGTCCTGCTGTCCGGCCACGCGGGGTTCTGCGGGGAGACGTTCGGCTGCCAGGCGAACCCCTACCGGTACGTCCCCGTGGGCGACTTCAGCCTCCGCGAGAAGCACCCCCACCGCCGCTTCCGGTTCGCCGCGGGGGCCCGCGTCAGCCAGTCGCTCGCCCCGCCCGTGGCGCTGCACGGCGGCTACCGCTTCTACGTGGACACCTGGCGCGTGCACGCCCACACCGCCGACCTCGCCGTCGCCGTGGCGCTGCTCGGGGACCGGTTCATCGTCCGCACCTCGGGCCGGTTCGGGTGGCAGTCCGGCGCCGCCTTCTACCGGGACGAGTACGCCCTGAACGACGGCGACGTCGCCCCCGCGTGGGTCACCGGCGACCGCGAATTGAGCCGCCTGTGGGACGTGATGGTGGCGGTCCGGGGGGAGTGGCGCGCGTTCGCGGTCGGCCCCTTCGACCGCCTCTCCCCGTCGCTCCGGTTCGCCCACGTCTACTACCGCTACCCCGACTACAGCGAGTCCCCGCAGCGCCACGCGTGGCTCGTCGGAGCAGGCGTCGATGCCGTCTTCTAGCGCCCCCGCCGCCCCCGCCGCCTTCGCCCTGGCGGCCCTGCTGCCCCTGCTCGCGGCGGCCGACTGCCCCGGTCCGGTGCCCCCGCCGGAGCCGTTCGACTGCACGATCGGCCTCGTCACGGAGGAGTCCGACTTCGCCCCCCTGGCGGACGACGGCACGACGACTGCGGAGATGATCTTCGGCTTCCAGGGCTTCCTCTGGATCGACGTCGCCATCGCCGGGGACGCCGACTGCCCCACGGTCGGGGACGTCAGCGCCCGCGTCGACATCGACGGCTTCGACCCCCTCGGCCGGACGATCTCCGGCGTCGCCTTCGCCGCCGAGGGCGACGGCCGAATCAGCGAGGTCGTCCAGGTCCGGCTCGACAACGCGGAGGGGCCGAGCCGCTACGAGGGGCGCTCCACCACGGTCACGCTCAAGGTCACGGGCGAAGGCGCCGGCGGGGAGGGGCGCGAGGCGGTCTGCGCGGGGACGCTGGTCCTCGTGGACGACGACCCCTGCATCCACACCGACGAGGACCCGTACTGCGACGAAGGCGGGGACGACGACGACTCGGGGGAGGGGACATGACCCATCTCGACACGGCCGCTCCGCTCCCGCCCGCCGCTCCCTTCGCCGCGCCCCTCACGGCCCTCGCCCGGGCTGCGGCCGGAGGGTTCGCCGTGGTCCTCGCGGTGGTTCTCGCCGGCTGTCCGTCGTGGACCCCGCGCGACCTCGAGCCGTACCCGCCGTCGTTCGGCGAGGGCGACCCCGGGTGGGCCGAGCAGCCGCGCCGCGAGAACCCGCTGGAGGTGGTCGCGTCGGCCGACGGCGCGCGTGCCTGGGTGAGCCTCCAGGGGAGCCCCGACGACCCCGGCCGCCACGTGGTCGAGGTGGACGTCGCGGGGGCGAAGGTCGTCCGCCGGATCGAGGTCGGATCGGGCCCCACCGGTCTCGCGCTGCACCCCGACGGCCGCGTCCTCGTCGCCTTCAACCGGTTCAGCAACTACGCGACGGTCATCGACACGCAGACCGGGGCGACGACCCGGCTCCCCTCGGACTTCTACGCGACCGAGGGCGTCTTCACGCACTCGGGGGGCGAGCTGTGGGTGACGAACCGGTGGCGCGACGCCGTGCAGGTGTGGCGCGTCGACGCGCGCGGGGGACGGCTGGTGGTGAGGGAGCGGATCGAGCCCGGCGTGCCCGTCGGCACCAACCCGCGCGACATCGCGATCGACGCGGCCGGCACGACGATCGCGGTGGCCGCGCTGACGGGGGGGACGGTCTCCCTGATCGACGTGGCGTCCCGCACGGAGCGGCGCCGCGTGGACCTCGGCGCGCCGGCCAACGGGCTGGCGTTCGTGGGCGACCTCCTCGTCGTCGCCACGACCTCCCGCAACACGCACCACCAGCCGCTCGACGGCCCCGACACCGACGGCGACGGCCTCCCCGGTGACGGCACGCCGAACGTCAACTTCCAGGACCTCCAGAACGAGCTCGCGCTGCTCGACGTCGCCAGCGGGATCGAGCTGGCCCGCTACACGTCGGACTCGATCTGCTGCCTGGACTACCGCGACGTGGACCCCGCCGACGCCGCCCGCTACGGCGAGCTGCTGCCGCCGTCGGAGACCTGGATCGTGGGCGGGGCGCTGCCGGAGCAGGTGGTCGCCGACGGCCGCGACGTCTGGGTGACGTACTCGGGCAGCGACGAGGTGCAGCGGTTCGGCGTGGACGTGGACGGCGCGACGATGGCGGACGGGCCGATCTTCCCGGCGGCGGGGCACAACCCCCACGGGGTCGCGGTGGCGGGCGACAAGCTCCTCGTCGCGCACCGCCTGTCCGAGACCCTGGGGATCCGGGAGCTCGCGACGGGCGAGCTGGTCGCGACGGTCGAGGTGGGCGACCTGGAGGGCGGCCCGTTCCCCGCGACGGACGCGGAGATCGGCGAGCTGTTCAACTTCGTCACGTCCTCGTTCACGGTGGACGGCGACCAGACGTGCCACCACTGCCACCGCGAGGGCGGCAACCTCGACAAGGCGTTCTCGATGCCGCTGAGCCGGGCGCTCGGCGTCGGCCTCCGCCAGACGATGGACTACCGCGGGGCGGCGGACACCCGGCCGTGGTTCTTCGAGTCGGCGATGGACGAGACGAACTTCCTGCCCGTGATGAACGAGTTCGCCCGCATCGAGAACTTCTGCTGCTCCGACTACACGCTCTGGCCGGGCGGGACGCCCGCGGGGTGCAGCGCCGACCCGCCGCCGGAGTGCACCTCGGAGCCCAACCCCTACTCCGACGACGGGTCCGCCCCGACGCGGGAGACGGGCCACGCGTTCGCGGCGGACCGGCCGACGGAGTTCGCCAGCCGCGACGCCTTCTACACGGCCCGGATCGACGCGCTGATCGGCCGCACCACGAGCTTCGGCGACGGCCTCTACTTCGAGGACCCGATCAGCGGCGAGCGGGAGCCGGTGGACCTGGACTTCGACGGGATCACGCGGGCGTTGGGGCTGTTCCTCATGCAGGACACGCACCTGCTCCCGAACCCGAACGACCCCGACGGGGCGGCGGCGCGGCGGGGGCGGGCGCTGTTCGACGACTTCCGGACGTCCTGCGCGGCCTGTCACCCGGCGCCGACGTTCTCCACAGCGGACCTCCTGGGCCCGGTCGTGTCCCCGGTCCGGGCGGACGACGGGCGCAACCTGGACCTGCTCGCGGGCGGCTTCCTCGACCTCTTCCCGCGCTCCGAGATGGACGTGTGCGAGGACGTCTGCGACCCCGCCGCGTGCGCCGCGGATCCGTTCGTGTGCGACGACCTGCTGAACGTGAAGTTCGGCGTGACGTCGCTCCGCGGGATCTGGGACCGGGCCGACGGCATGCTCCACCACGGCAACGCGCGCGGCCTCGTCGAGGTCCTCGCCACGCCCGGCCACCCCGCGCTGGGGGACGGCCAGGTCGGCTTCAACGAGCGCGACGGCATCCCCGACACCCACGGCGGCACCTCGCACCTCTCCCCCCAGGAGCTGGACGACCTGATCGCGTACCTTCTGACGCTGTGATGGCCGACTCCCCCGAGCGGCGATGCGAGCGTCGCCTCGTGCCGGCACCCTCGGGGCGAGGGTCGGCGAACGGGCCGCCGCGCGCAGCCTGGTCGGTCGCGCTGCTGGTCGCTTCGGTCTTCGTGGCCATCGCCGGTGCCGCCGCGCGTTCGGGGGAGCCGCCGCTGGAGGTCCACGTCCACGAGTCGATGGCGACGCGGTTCGAGCTGCGGCTGCCGGCGGCGGGCGGGAGCGCTGAGGCGGCCGCGGCGGTGTGGTCGATCATCGACGACGTCGACGCCCGGATGAGCGAGTGGAAGGAGACGTCGCCGCTGTCGGCGGTCAACCGGGAGGCGGGGCTGGCGCCGGTAGAGGTCCCCGACGACCTCCGCGCGGTGGTCCGCCGGGGCGTGCAGATCGGCGCGGCGACGGACGGCGCGTTCGACGTCACGTGGGCGGCGCTGTGGGGGCTGTGGGACTTCCGCGCGGCGCGGCCGTCCGTCCCCGACGCCGCCGCCATCGAGCGCCGCGCCGCCCTCGTGGACTACCGCGACGCGGTCGTGGACGACGCGGCGGGGACGGTGTTCCTGAAGCGGGTGGGCATGAAGCTGGGGCTGGGCGGGATCGCGAAGGGCTGGGCCCTGGACCGCGCCGCGGCGGAGCTGCGTCGGCGCGACGTCCCCCGGTTCCTGCTCTCGGCGGGGGGCCAGGTGATGACGCGGGGCACGTTCCGGGTCGGCATCCGCGACCCCCGCGGCGCGCCGGACGACTTCTTCGCGATCGTGGAGGTGACGGACGCGTCGGTGAGCACGAGCGGGGACTACGAGCGCTACTTCCTCGCGGACGGCGTCCGGTACCACCACATCCTCGACCCCCGCACGGGCCGCCCCGCGCGGGGGGTGCGGGGGGTCACGACGCTGAGCCGGGACGCGACGCTGGCGGACGCGATGTCGACGGCGATCCTGGTCCTCGGCGTGGAGCGGGGCCTCGCCCTGGCGGAGTCCACCGAAGACCTCGAGGCGGTGCTCGTCGACGCGACCGGCGCGGTCTACACGACGGCCGCGCTGGCGGATCGCCTGACCCTCGTCCACCCCCCGATCGCGGCCGACTGACCGCTACCACCAGCCGACGCGCGCGCCTCCCAGGTAGAGCGCCACGACGCCCATCGGGACGCCGACGAAGGCGCTGAGCCAGACCCACTTCGTCAGCTCCGCGAGCCGCTCCTCCGACGCCCCCTCCTTCGCCTCCTTCTCGCGCTGGAAGACAGCCACCGCGCACAGCCCGTTCACGGCGACCGCTCCCAGCCCGCAGGCGATCTTGGCCGTCATCGCCGCGTCGAACTCGATGCCCCCCATGAGCCCCAGCCCGGTCACGACGACGCCGACGAGGAGGGGGATCTCGACGTACCGGTCGACCCCCCCGTGGAACGCCGCGGCCGCCTTCCGGAGCGCCTCGCTGCGCGCTCCCAGCGCCTCGACGACGAGCTCCGCGAGGACGACCCCGAGCCAGGTCCCGAGGACGAGGAAGTGGGCGATGTGCCAGCCGGTCATGACCGCAGCCTACCCCCCGTGCCGAGGCTCGGCGCAGGTCCGTTCGACGAACGTCGCGGGCGAGACGTACGAGCACAGCGTCTCCTTGTGAACCACCTCCGTCAGCCCCGGACGGCCAGAACCCCCACGAGCCAGCCCGGCTCCCCCCGGTTTCGACCGCTTCCGACCCCCCGGACGGCCAGAACCCCCACGAGCCAGCCCGGCTCCCCCCGGTTTCGTCCGCCTTCGCCCCTCTGAATGGCCAGAATCGTCCCCAGCCAGCCTGGCTCTCCCCGGTTTCGTCCGCCGCAACCGTCCCGGCATCCCATCCAAGCTCGCAGCACACCCTCCCCTCGTCGTCGTCGCGGTTGGGGGCATGTGGTCAACCCGGAGCCGAA
>CAYFOA010000036.1:0-45893 GCA_964344575.1 uncultured Rickettsiales bacterium
CCCGAGGTCTGCGACGGCGACCTGGAGGACTGCGAGCTGACCCTCCCCGACGAGCCCTACGACTTCGACGGCGACGGCGTCACCACCTGCGGTCCCGACGGGGTGGCGGGCAACTCCGACGACGACTGCGACGACACCTCCGACGACGTCTTCCCCGGCGCCACCGAGCTGTGCAACGCGAACGACGACGACTGCGACGGGGTCGTCCCCGCCGACGAGACGGACGACGACGGCGACTTCCAGTCCGAGTGCGGCGGCGACTGCGACGACGGCGACGCCACCTCGTTCACCGGCGCGGCGG
Organism: uncultured Rickettsiales bacterium; assembly: GCA_964344575.1. Lineage (GTDB taxonomy): Bacteria > Myxococcota_A > UBA796 > UBA9615 > UBA9615 > JAAESI01. Next base: position 302 of record CAYFOA010000036.1, read on the forward strand.
AGATCTGCGACGGCGTCGACAACAACTGCGACACCACCGTCCCGGCCGACGAGACGGACGACGACGGCGACCTCGAGGCGGAGTGCGAGGGGGACTGCGACGACACCTTGAGCTCGGTCAACTCATCCGCCGCCGAGATCTGCGACGGCCTCGACACCGACTGCGACACCGTCACCCCGTCCACCGAGATCGACGACGACGGCGACAACGAGTCCGAGTGCGAGGGCGACTGCGACGACACCAACGACGACACGTTCTCCACCGCGTCCGAGATCTGCGACGGGCTGGACAACGACTGCGACACGGTCGTCCCGTCCACCGAGACCGACGACGACGGCGACGGCGAGGCGGAGTGCGCCGGCGACTGCGACGACACCAACGACCAGATCTACTCGACCAACATCGAGCTCTGCGACGGCCTCGACAACGACTGCGACACCGTCATCCCGTCCAGCGAAGCGGACGACGACGGGGACGGCTTCCGGATCTGCGACTTCGACTGCGTCGACACCGACGACACCATCTTCCCCGCCGCCCCCGAGCTGTGCGACGGGCTGGACAACGACTGCGACACGACCGTCCCCGCCGACGAGATCGACAACGACGGCGACGGCCAGGCGGAGTGCGAGGGGGACTGCGACGACACCTGGGACGAGACCTACGGCGGCGCCCCCGAGCTTTGCGACCAGGAGGACAACGACTGCGACACGATCGTCCCCGACGACGAGGACGATGACGACGGCGACGGAATCGTCGACTGCGAGGGGGACTGCGACGACACCGACCCCGACACCTTCGAAGGCGCCCCCGAGCTGTGCGACGGGCTCGACAACGACTGCGACCTGATCGTCCCCGACGACGAGGTCGACGTCGACGGCGACGGCGAGTCCGAGTGCGAGGGGGACTGCGACGAGACCGACACGTCCATCAACAGCACCGGGGAGGAGGTCTGCAACGGCGAGGACGACAACTGCGACACCCTCGTCGACAACGACGTGGACGGCGACGGCTTCGACGCCTGCGCCGACTGCGACGAGACGGACGACACGATCAACCCCGACGCCGACGAGGACGCCGAGAACTCCGTCGACGACGACTGCGACGGGGACGTCGACGAGTACACGTTCACCCACATCTTCGAGAACATCGTCGACGTCAGCTGCTTCTGCCACAGCGGCCCGAGCCACAGCACGGGCTTCGCGTTCAACGGCGACCAGGCCACGCTCTACGCCGTCTGGGTGGACGTCCCCGCCACCGAGCCGAACTCGATGGACCGCATCGAGCCGTTCGACTCGACCGACAGCTACGTCATGCACAAGCTCGACGGCACCCACAACACGGTGCCCGGCGGGTTCGGCTCGCAGATGCCGCTGTCGGGCTGCTGCCTCAGCCAGGAGGTCCGCGACGGCATCCGCGACTGGATCGACGAGGGCGCCCCGGACAATTAGTCAGCCCGTCTCGGGGAGGTCCTCCTCCGGGGTCCGCTGGTGCGGCGCGAGCGCGTTCTGGAAGACGGCGTGCAGCTCCATCACGTGATCGTCGACCGTCTCGGGGGCCCAGTCGTCCGTCCGGATGGGCGGGAGGATCTCGATCCGGACCTCCCCCGGCGTCACCCGGAACGTCCCCCCCGGCCACCGCTTGTTCGCGTCGTGGAACACCACCGGGACGATGGGCAGGCGGGTCGCGATCGCCATGTGCGCGAACCCCTTCTTCGGCACGCGCAGCCGCCCGTCCCGGCTCCGCGTCCCCTCCGGCCACATCCACAGGTTGAGCCCGTGCCGGCTCACCACCGCGGCCGCCTTCTTCATCGACGCGACCGCCTTCGCCCGGTTCCCCCGGTCCACCAGGAGGTGCCCCGAGAGCAGGTAGCAGAGCCCGAAGAAGGGGATCCGGACGATCTCCTTCTTCGCGATCCCGCAGCTCGGCAGGGGGCACATCCACATGCCGATCCACATGTCGACGGTGGACGTGTGGTTCGAGACGAACATCGCCGGCTGGCTGTCGCGGAGGATTTCGTGGTTCTCGAAGACGGGTTTCGCGCCCGCCAATCGGAACACGATCGGTCCTACCAGTTTGCCGTACACGTTCCCCGCCTTGAGGCGGAGGGCACGCCACGGCAGCAGAACGAGGCACAGCCCGATGTACAACAGCGACAGCGGGACGATGCCCAGGAACGCGAGCGTCATCCGAAGGGTGAGGCTGAATGGTCCCAGAGGGGCAGAAGACACGCGCAGGACAGGGTAGCCTGCGGACGAAATGGAGGTTGAGATGACCGTGCGAATCGCACTCGTGACGTTGGGGATGGTCCTGATCGCCGGTACGGGCGTGGCTCAGGACAAGAGCAAGCTGGAGGCGCCGGCGGGCGGCGGGGTGACCCCGTTCGGGACGATGGAGCCGGTTCCGCTGGAGGAGCTGGGTTCGCTGCAGGTGCTGGTGATCGACGCGGAGTCGGGGGAGCCGGTGGTCGACGCGGAGGTGCAGCTGCTCGGCACCGACCGCCCCGCCGGCCAGACGAACTCCAAGGGCATCACGACGTTCGCGGACTGCGACTACGCGCACGCGACGCTCCGGATCAAGAAGACCGGCTACATCGACGCCCTGGTCCACCACCCGCCCCGCGAGAAGGTGGACAAGCCGAAGACGATCGTCCAGCTCCACAAGAAGGCGGACGAGCAGGCGATCTTCAAGGAGGCTCACGGCGAGGCGCTCGACCTCGCAAAGGGGACCGTCTTCGTCCGCTTCGAGCCGGTCAAGAACGACGAGATCGTGGACAAGGTGACCTGCTCGCTCGACGCCCCCGGCGCGACGGCGTGGACCTACGACAACAAGGACAAGCTGTCGAAGGGCGGGACCCTGGCGAAGAACGCGTCGGAGCGGACCGTGATCTTCCCCAACGTCAAGCCGGGCGCCTACGGGCTGAAGGTCGAGCCCACCAAGGGCTGGGACTGCAAGTGCTCGATGGCCGCGGTGGAGGCCGGGGTCTACACGGTCGTCCACTGCCCCTGCGCGCCCGCGACCGGCGAAGGCGACTGACGTGAGTCGCGTCCTGCCGCTGCTGGCCGCGCTCCTGCTCCCGTCCCTCGCGACGGCGGAGGAGCCGGCCTTCGTGGCGGCGGACGCGTACGACATCCACCAGACGCACTGCGCCTCCGTCGCCGGGGGATCGACCCAGGCGGCGGCCGAGTCGATGGCCGAGGTCACCGAGGTGTGGCAGCGCGTCATCGGGGCCTACGAGGCGAGCGGGCGGACGTACCTGCTGTACTGGCGGGGCGTCCTCGGCGAGTGCCTCGGGCAGAAGGAGCGGGCGGCCCAGGACCTCCGGCTGTTCATCGACCTGGAGCAGTTCGGCAGCGACGACATCGAGCCGCTGGTGCGGGACGCGCGGACGCGGCTGCGGCGCATGGGCGTCGACGTCGACCGGCCCACCGACGACGAGCTCGCGGCGGCCAAGGCGAAGGCCGAGGAGGGCGGCGAGTTCAGCGCGGCGGCGGAGAGCGCGGCGCTGAAGAAGGCGCGGACCAACGCGCAGGTGCCGTTCTTCCTCATCTCCGGCGGCGGCGGCTACCAGCGGACGGGGGCGTACAACTACGTCGCCATCGCGGCGGACCTGTCGTTCGGCATCGTGGGGCCGCTGCGGGCCGAGGTCGTCTACCGGACGGGCGTCTCGATCAGCTACACCAACGACGAGGGCGAGACCGCGGACACGAACAACCTCTGGCTCAACGCGCTGGGCGTCGGCCCTGCGCTGGAGTTCCCCGGACCGGTCCGGCCGCGGGTGGTGGTCGCGTTCCAGGCCGCCTACAACCCGTCGCTCGTGGGCGGCCCGGTGGTGCTCGCGGGTGTGCTCGTCAGCGGCGGCGTGGACATCCCCCTGGGGCGGTCCGGCGTCGCCATCCGGCCCGTGTTCGAGCTCGGCAACCTCGGGCCGATGTTCACCGCCCGCGGCCTCGCCGAGGTCGTCGTCGGCGTCGAGAAGAAGCGCAAGACGAAGACGCGGTAGGCGGCCTCGACGCTCAGTCGCGGATCGGTCCGACGTAGAGGTGGTTCCGGACGTCGGTCCCGGCGGCGTCTCCGACGGCGACCACGGCCAGCCACACGACCTCCTCGTAGACCGCCACGGCGACCTCCTGGTTGCCCGTCGTGCCCGTGGTGACGGCGACGGTGGCGCCGGTGGTGCGGTCGAGGCGGACGACGGGGTTGCCGTTCGCGGGGTCGTCGGCGACGAAGAAGACGTGCCGGCCGTCGGGGGTCACGGCGGGGCGGGGGGCCTGCCCGGCGGGGACGAGGACGCGCTCCGCGAGGACCTTCGCGGCGCCGCTGTCCAGCGGCTGCTCGAGGAGGACGTGGGCGCAGTCGTGGGCGTCGCAGGTCCGGGCGAAGGCGAGGGCGGAGGGGGCGCCGGGGACGGCCGCGACGGACAGCAGCTCGTGGTCGGGGACGCCGAGGCTGCGGTCGCCCGCCGTGGTCGCGACGCGGGTCGACTCGCGGGTGGTGACGACGAACACGGGCTCGCCGCCGGGGCCGAGGTCGAGGCTGTGCTCGACGGTGCCCGCCCCGGACGTCAGGGTCGTCCCGGGGACGCTCAGGTCGGTCCCCGGGTAGCGCACGACGTCGACCTCGCCGTCGCGGTCGGCGACGACGAAGAGGCGGTCCCGGGCGGGGTCGGCGAGCACCTCGGTGACGAGCGCGGGGGCGCCGGGGACGGCGCGGGGGACGCCGTCGAAGAAGTGGAGCGTCGCCCCCTCGCCGGCGGAGCGGACGAAGAAGAAGCCCGCGCTGTCCCACCAGGACGCGCCGCGGTCGGACCGGTTGGCGCCGCCGCCGAGCCGCTCGAGACGGGACGTCCGGGAGCCGGGGACGACGTAGGTGTGGAGCTCGTCGCCGGGGACGACGACTCGGAGGAGCGTCTGCTTGTCGCGATCCGTGACCTCGTGGACGAGGCGGGGGACGTCGCCGGGGGCCCAGACGGGGGACTGGGCCTGGCGGCCGGCGAGGGCGTCGTCGTCGGTGACGAGGCGGAGGTCGGCGATGGGGCGGTCGCCGGCGACGGCGGCTGCGGTCGCGAGGGCGAGGGCCACCGCGCCGGCGGCGGCGAGGGCCGGGGCGGCGGCGGCGTTGCGCGTCGCGTTGCGCGTCACTCGACGTCCAGCCGCGCGCCCGGGGCCAGCGTGTGGCGGACGCCGTCGACGGTGTAGGTCCCCGGGAGCAGCCACGCGCCGTAGGTGGCGTCGTCCACGCGGACGCCCCGTCCGGCCGCGATCGCGTCGAGCTGGGCCTGCGTGGCGGCGTCCGCGACGGGGCCGGCGTAGGCGATCTTCGGCGGCTTGCGTCGATCCGGGCGGAAGGTGACGAGGGCGTAGGTCGCCGCGAACCGCTCGCGGCGGGCGGCGATCCGGGCGAGGCCCTCGGCGTCGTTCGTGCCGGCGGCGAGGTCGGCGATGACGCGGACGACCGACCACGCCTCCAGCAGCATCCCCTGCTCCTCGTAGATGTCGAGCGCGAGGGTCAGGTACGGCGGGTGGCGAAGCGCCTCGGGGCAGGGGTCGAGGCCGCGGACGTAGAGGAGCGCCTCGTCGAGGCGGCCGGCATCGAAGCGGGCCCGGGCGGTCTCCGTGTCGGCCTCGACGGAGCGGTCGCAGGGGGCGGCGGTAGTGGTCGGGGCGGTCGGGGCGGGGTCGCCGCGGGACGTCGCGCAGGCGGCGATCAGCGCGAGCGCGGCGACGGCCGCCTTCACCACCGCAGCACCCCGTCGGTCGGGGTCAGCGTCCGGTCGGCGAAGCGCTCGGCGAGGTCGTCGCGGTGGGTGACGAGGAGGACGCCCACGCCGTCCGTCGACGCCGCCTCCCGGATCAGGGTGAGCACCTCGTCGCAGGACAGGGGATCGAGGCCGGCGTCGGGTTCGTCGATGAACGCGAAGGCGGGGCGGGCGAGGAGGACGCGGGCGAGCGACGCCCGCCGCTGCTCGCCGCCGGACAGCGACGCGGGGTGGCGGTCGAGGAGGTCGTCGAGGCCGAGCCGGTCGGTCAGCTCGGCGGCCCGCGCGTCGTCGCCGCCGACGGTTCGGATGGTCTCCCGCAACGCCTCTCCCACGGTGGTCCATGACGGTAGCAGCGCCCCCGTGTGCTGGAGCAGCCCCTGGAACCGGGCGCGCAGGGGGCGGAGGGCGCGGGGGGAGGCGTCCGTGACGTCGGTGTCGTCCCAGACCACCCGGCCGGGGCGGGCGACGTCGCGCAGCCGCAGCAGCGTCGTGCCGAGCACGGTCTTGCCGCTGCCGGAGGGGCCGCGCAGGGCGACGACTTCGCCCGCGTCGACGCGCAACGCCGCCCCCGCGAGCACGGGCGTGCCGTCGGGGCGGGACCAGGTCAGGCCATCGGCGAAGAGGAGGGGCCCGGCGGTGGTCACGAGGCGCTCCGGGCGGCGGCCCAGGCGGCGAAGGCGGGGTCGGCGTCAAGCGAATCGGCGGTCGCGACGACGGCGCCGTGCTCGACGAGGTGGAGGGTGTCGCCGAGGGTCGCGGCGAGATCGGGGTCGTGGGTCGTCAGGAGGACGGCGACGCCTGCGTCGAGGACGGACCGGAGCTCGGCGGCGACGGCGTCGCGGGCGACGTCGTCGAGGCCGGTGGTCGGTTCGTCGACGATCAGGACGGCGGGGTCGCCGGCGAGCGCGACGGCGAGGAGGACGCGGCGGATCATGCCCTCCGACAGGGCGGTGGCGGTGGCGTCGCGGTCGGCGGCGTCGAGGCCGAGGCGGAGCAGGGCGTCGCCGTCGACGCCGTGGCGGGCGACCGTCCACCCCGGGACCAGGTTCTCGCGGCCGCCCTGGGGCACGAAGCCGAGGCGGGCTCGGTCGACGGCGACCAGGTCGGTGCCGGCCGGGGCTTCGTCGAGGGGGACGGTGCGCTCGCCGGCGACGAGCGTGCCGCGGACCCGGAGGGGGGCGGCGGGAACGGCGCCGGCGACGAGGCGGGCGAGCAGCGTCTTGCCGCTGCCGGATCGTCCCAGGAGGACGTTGCAGCGGCCCGGCGCGAGCTCGACGTCCCCCGACTCCGGCGTCGGCCGGTCCGGGATTACGACGGCGGCCCCGCGGAGCGCGATCACGACGCCGCCTCCGGCTCGGCGGGGCGCGCGGCCCGGCCCAGGGCCCCGAACACGAGCAGCGCCGCCCCGACGAGGCAGGCGGCGTGGAAGGCGGCGACGTACTCGGGGCAGGCGCCGTCGCCGAGGCACTGCGTGTTCGCGGTGGGGAGGCGCGCCGCGAGCCGGCTGAACTCCATCCCCCACGTCACCCCCAGCCCCCGCGTCGTCATCGACGCGCCGAACAGGTACGACAGGGCGACCTGGGTCAGCGCGACCTGGGCGGCGACCGTCGCGGCGTGGCGGATCAGCGGCTCGCGGAGGTGCCGGGCGAGGTGCGTCAGGAGCACCGGGAGGGGCAGGCCGTGGGCCACGAGGCCGGACAGCACCTCGCGCTCGGCCAGCTCGCCCAGCCGTCCCCCGAGTTCGTGCAGGGCGACGGGCGCGAACAGGGCGAGGACGACGGCGGCGGCGAGGAGGGGGCTCGGCTCGCGGAGCAGCAGCATCGCGAGCATGACCACGAGCAGGCGCGGCGGAGAGGCCAGGGCGAGGAGCCCGTCGGGGACGCGGAGGGGCGTGCCGATGGCGGGCCGCGCCAACGCGGAGGCGAGCACGGCGGCCTCGACGGCCAGCAGCGCGGCGGCGGCCAGCAGCGCGGGGAGGGCGAAGTCGGCCGTGCCCGCCCCGAGGACGGCGAGGAAGTCGCGGCCCAGGGCGTCGACGCCGAGGGGGTGGGCGAGGGACGGCCAGGCGGGGTCGCCATGCACGGGACGGGGGGCGCGCACGAGGAGCCCGAGGGCGCCGAGCGCCGCGGCCGCCGCGAGCCCCCCGGGGACGGCCCCGGTCCGGCGGAGGGTCGCGATCACGTCCGCCACCGGGCGACGAGGGGGTCGAGGGGGAGGGCGTCGAGCAGCGCGACGGTCGCCGAGAACACGACGAGGACGCCCGCCAGGAGGAGGGGGTCGAGCCCCTGCCGGTCGACGACGAGATCGGCCAACGTCTCCCCGAGTCCGTTCACGGAGAAGATCCCCTCGACGACGACGAGGCCGCCGACCAGCCCCAGCAGCGCCGCCTTCACCTGGCTGGCCCGGGCGGGCGCGCTGACGCCGGCCACGGCGGCGCGGGCGTCGGCGCCGTTCAGCCGGAGGTTGCGAGCCCAGGGCCTCGACCGCTCGACGGCGGAGGTGTGGCGGAGGCCCGCGAAGCCGAACGCGGCCACCCCGTCGGCCCACGCCAGCGCGAGCCCCGCCCAGAGCAGCCCGGCGCGGTCGAAGTCGAGGGGGCTGCCCGCAGGCACGAACCGGATCACGAGCGCGAAGAGCGCGAATCCCGCGATCGGCAGCGGCAGTCCGAAGGGCACCGGGAGCGGCGGGGCGGGCGTCTGCGGGAGCGCGAAGTCGGCTCCGGTCCGGGATCGACGGCGTCGGGACACCCCCCGCCCGGCGAGGACGTGCAGCGCGATGACGGCGATGGCGACGCCCACGATCGCCGCGCTGCGGGCCGATCGCTGGGCCAGCAGCGTCGCCAGCGGCGCCGACGCGTGCTCCCGGGACCGTCCGCTCCGGCCCGTCAGCAGCCCTCCGGTCGCCTTCGCGAAGAAGGCCAGGCCCGCGCCGAAGCCGTGGACGTCGGAGCCCTCGCCGGGGACGTAGCCGACGCCCTGCTCCCAGGTGTAGGCGCCGAGGTCCGGCCCGCCGTCCGTCGCGCAGAGGGCCGCGAAGAGCAGCCCGGGGACCAGCACCGCGGCGAGCAGGCGGGTCATTCGCGCCAGGCGAGCCGGTCGATCCGCGTGAAGTAGTAGAAGGGCGCGGCCCGGAACCCGGTGACCTGGTCCTTGCGGTAGACGGACTGCACCCGCAGCGACCACAGGAAGAGGTACGGCCGCTCCTCGTGGAGGAGCCCGTGGAGTTGCTGCATCAGCGCCTCGCGCTGGGGGCCGCTCGTCTCGGCGTAGAAGTCCTTCACGATCGCCTCGACGCGGTCGTCGGACCAGCCGAACAGGTTCGTCTGCGGACCGTCGCCGGAGCCCTTCCGGAACAGCTCCAGGGCGGCCTCCTCGCGGTCCAGGTTCCACCGCCCGAGGATGACGTCGTACTCGCCGCGGGCCTTCCCGGAGTCGACCACGGCGCGCCAGTCGGAGTCCCGGATCCCGCGGACGCGGACCTTGAACCCGGCGTCCTCCCAGGCGTCCACGAGGCCGTAGACCACGTCGTTGTAGTCGTCGAGGATGTCCCCCTCGACGCCCAGCCGGAGCTCGACCTCGGCCCCGTCCTTGCTCCACCGCCCGCCGGCCTTCGCGTACCCCGCCTCGGTCATCGCGGCGGCGGCGGCGTCCCGGTCCTCGGGGGTGGGGGCGGCGCCGCCCGGCTCCCACGCCGACCCCGGCAGGAACGGCCCCGACGTCAGCTGCGCCGAGTCCCCGCCGAACTTCTCCACGAGCTGCGCGCGGGGCACGGCGAGGTCGAGCGCGCGACGGACCGCGGGCGTCCCGAGGTGGGGGCCGCCGTGGTCCAGCGCGAGGTACCACCACTGGTTGAGGTTGTAGGTGCGGACGCCGAACCGGTCGCGCTGCTGCTTGAACGCGGGGAGGACGGCCGGCGGGGGGGACACCCAGAGGTGCGCGCGCCCTCCCTCCATGAGCTCCTTCTGGCGGGCCGCGTCCTGGTCGTAGAGCAGCCGGATCGCCTCGACGTTGCTCTCCGAGCCGCGGTGCGGGTTCTTCAGGAGGGTGAAGTCGTCGAAGCTGTCGATCTCCGCCGCGGCGTGGAACGGGCCGGTGCCCACGGGCTTGCGCTCGGTCGCCTCGAGATCGGGGCCGCCCTCGCCGCCGAGCGCCGCCCGCGACAGCAGCACGGTCGTCTGGAGGTACCGCTCCGCGCCCTCGTCGGGCATCGAGACGAGGTAGCGGATCGAGCCCGCCTCGGGGGTGATCTGCTGCGCGTCGCCGAAGACGCGAGCGTACCACGCGGCCGCCGGGTGGCCGAGGGACTCGCGCCGGTAGACGTCGTTCATCGTGAACGCGACATCGCCGAAGCTGGCCTCCCCGCCGTCGCTGAACTTCAGCCCCGGCTTCACGACGATCGACAGCGTGGGGGCGCGCACGCGACGCTCCGGCCCGAACACGCGGGAGTCGAGGTCGCCGCCGGACGTCTGGAAGAAGAACCGGTCGAAGAGCAGCTCGCCGAGGCGCTGCTCGCTCATCGTCCGCGACAGCAGCGGGTACGTCGTCTGGGGTTCGTCCTCCTCGAGGACGACGAGGGCCTTCGGGGCGTCCTGGACGGCGGCGGGGCGGGGGGTCGTGAGGAGGGCGGCGACGGCGGCCGTCGCGGCGAGCATCAGCGCTGGTCGTCCCCTCATCGCTGCACCCCGGTCGCGGTCGTGGACGGTAGCACGGCGACGCGGGCGCAAGCGTCGGCCGCGGGGCCCGCGAACGCCCACCCGTCGGCTGCCTCGATCGACCGGAGGATCTCCGCGGCGAGGGCGGCCTCCCCGGCCTCGAAGCGGGCCTGGGCGAGGCGGGCGAGGAGGAGGGGATCGACCCCGGGACCGGGGGCCGGCCGGCTCGCCGCGCCGATCGCCTCCTCCAGGTGGCCGGCGTCGCCGGTCCGGCGGCCGAGGTCGCGGTAGACGGCGCGCCGGACCCAGCCCACCAGCTGCGCCCGCTCCGTGGGTTCGACGCCGGCTCCCTCCAGGCTCGTCTTCCAGCGCGCGATGTGGTCCTCCGCGTTCCGTTCCTGCTCCGCCGGGGTCGCCCCCGCGGCCGGGCCCGGCAGGTCCCCCCAGACAGACGTCCCCACCGTCCACGCCGGGTCAGGGTCCGCCGCGATCAGCGCGCTGCTCGCCGCCTCGAGCTGCCCGGGCCGCAGGAAGCGGTAGCGGAGCGGCTGACCGCGCACGGTGACGGTCTCGTCGATGATGGGGACGAGGTCGTCGCGCGACGGGAGCGCGACGTCGGGCACGGCGAAGGAGACGTCCCGGCCGAGGGCCCGGCACGCCTCCGCGGCGACCACCCAGCCCGCGGGGACCTCGGTCCCGAAGGCGTCCCCGGACGTCCCCAGGCGGCACATCGCTTCGTTGTACGTCGCCCCGATCGCGGCGATCGCGAGGCCGTCCTCGTGGCGGGCGCGAGGACGCTCCGACGACCCCGGCGGGGACCACGTCCCGGCTCCCCCCAGCCAGCGCGCGGCGGCGTCGACCTCGGCCTCGGCGAGCGCCTCGTCGTACGCGATCCGCCAGACCCACGTGGACTCCAGCTCGGCCCGGGTCCACGCCGGCGGGCCCGGCGCGGGGTCCGGTTCGCCGCACCCCAGCAGGAGCGCGGCGGCGACGACGGCGGCCCTACTCGAGCTGGTCAATGAGGTTCTCGATCGGACCGGTGTCCTGCCCCGCCCGCTCGGCCCGGTCGAGCCACCGCTCGCACCAGTCGAGGCCGTCGTCGGGCGGGTTCCCCGACAGCGCGAGCTGGCCGGCGCTGCGGCACGCGAACTCGGTCACGAACGTCTTGTCCGAGCCCGACAGCTGGTAGCCCTTGTCGAGGTTCCGCCACACCGTCCGCGTCCGCCTCAGGACCGTGCTGTAGCGGCCCTGGTCGTAGGCCGGCTTGATGCCCGCGAAGCTCAGGGCGGGGGCGTTCTTGAGCGCCGGGCGCTTCAGCGCGGCCTCGACGGCGGCGGGCCAGCCCCCCGCGCGGGTGTTGTAGAGGGTCACCGCGGCGACCTGGATCTCGGGGTCGGGCGCAGACCGGCGCCCCTCCGCGGTGGCCTGGAGGCAGACCGTCTCGGCCGGGCTGAGCGACCCCTTCCCCTCCAGCGAGAGCACCTCGATGGTCCCGCACGGGTCGTCTCCGGACGTCGCGACGGCGACGGGCTCGGGTGTGGGCGCCGGGGTCGCGGCGGCCGGCGTCCGCGCCTCCGCCGTCGCGGGGGTCGCGTCGGGGTCGTCGGACGCCCCCGCGGAGGCCGCGTCGGTCGCGTCGGAGGTCGTCGCCGCGGCGGCCGCGGGGGGCGCGAGGTCGGTCGACCCGCAGTCGATCACGGCGCCGCAGTCCGCGAACGTCGCCAGCCCCCGGTCGGTCATCCCGAGCAGCGCGCGCCCTTCGTCCCCCCACTGGGCCGTGTGCAGCGGCGGCGGCGCGCCCCCCTGCGCGCACCCGGCGGCGACGACCAGCAGCAGCGGGAGGAGCCGGCGCGTCATGACCCGGACTTCGGCCCTTCGCTGGGGAGGCTCTCGAGGACCTCGAGCCGGATTCGTTCGGGGACCTTCTCGTCGTCCACCTCGGTCCGCTTCAGCTCGACGGTGAGCAGGTTGTCCCCCTTGCGGACCTTCAGCTCGACCGACTTGAGCTCGTGGCCGGGGCTCCACAGCAGCAGCTCGACCCACTTGCCCGGCTCGAAGGGGAGCGCGTAGCCGCCCTCGGTGCGGCCCAGGCCCGCGAACTTGACCGCGCTGCCGGCCTCCCCCTGGACGATCGTCTCGAAGTGGTCGGGCATCTCGCGCGGCCACACCGTCGCCGAAAGCGCGTTGCCGCTGCCCGCCTCGAACACCTCGAAGACGACGAACGCCTTGGGCTCGGCGGCAGCGTCGCCGGACGTGCTCGAGTCGCCCGTCTTGGGGCAACCCGCGAGCAGGGGGAAGGTCAGCAGCAGCGTCAGCAGCGCGGCTCTCACGGGGCGGTCTCCACGAAGAGGGTGCAGTCCGACGCGTCGCGGGCGGCCGCGCGGGCGGCCCCCGCGAGGGCGTCGCGGTGCGTCAGGGCGAGGGCGTCGTCGCCGGCGAGGCGGCGCAGCGAAGCGATCTCGGCGCAGGTCGGGGGCTCGTCCGCGGCGGCCGCCAGCGCCAGCCCCGCGCGGTCCCCGGCGGCGCCGGCGTGCCCGTCGGCGAGAAGGACGGAGGCGGCGGCGAGGTGGCGGGCGCGGTCGGACAGCCCGACGTCGGAGCAGCCGGGGGTGCCCCCGGGGGCGACGAGGCAGGCCTCGTCCCGGGCGGCGGCGGCGCGGGTCGCGACGTCGCCGCAGTCCCCGGTGCAGGCGGCCGCGCGCACGTACGACGCGACGGCGAGGTGGTACGAGTCGGCCGAGGCGAGGCGGGTAGCGGCCCCCAGCCCGAGCGCGGCTTCGCTCCCGATGCGGCCGGGGTCGGCGTCGGGGAGCCCGCTGAGGGCCGGCTTCGCGGCGTCCCCGTCGCCGGCGAGGACGGCGTCGAGCCCGATGACGAGGCGGCGGGCGGGGGCGTCGGCGGGAGCGAGCGCGAGCGCCTCGGCCTGCACCTCGGCGGTGGCGACGTCCCCGGCTCCCGCGGCCTCCAGGAAGGCGACCACGGCGGCCGTCTGGGCAGCCTCGTCGGGGGGCGGCGGCGGCCGGGTCGTGAACCATCCGATCGCGGCCACCAGCAGCACGGCCGCGGCGGCGATGGCGGCGACGGGAGGCTTGCCGGGGGTCGCCCGGGGGATGGGCTCGGGCGTCGCCGGGGCCAGCCTCGTGGGCGCGTCGCTCAGCGAGACGTCCGCCTCGTCGGGCTCGTCGGGCTCGTCGGGCACGTCGGCCTCGTCGACGGTCGCCGCCGAGGGGAGCTCCCCGGGCTCGTCGGGTAGGGGAGACTCGACCGTCGCCTCGGGCCCCTTCGCCGCCGCCCGCTCCTGCGCCGCCTTGAGCCGCACCGCCTCGGCCGCGATCTCCTCGGGGGTCGGCCCCGTGCTCTTGACCGTCTCCTCGTTCGGGTCCGCGTCCCCGGTCTTCGCCATCGGCCGCGTCGGCCCCGGCGGCGGCACCGTGGTCACGTTCCCGGAGTCGACGTTCGGCGGCCCGTCCGGATGCACCGAGGTCGGCGACAGCTCCTTGTGGAGGTCCGAGAGGCGAGGCGGCTCCACGGTCAGGTCGAGTGTGTCCGCGAACCCCTCGGTCTTGCGGTAGGCGTCGCTGTCGATGCCGAGCGTGCCGGACACCGACGCCACCGGCCCCGTCGTGGCGAGCGTCCCCGTCTGCCCGGAGACGTACGCGCCCGTCGGCAGCGGCGGCAGCTGCGCGATCCCCTCGCGCGGCCGGTCCTCGGTCCAGTCCGCCCGGGAGATCAGCCTGAGGACCTCGTCGAAGTCCTTCGCCCGCGCCTCGATGCCGAACGCGGTCGTCGTCTGGAGGAGCTTGTGCAGCCCCTCGGGGACGGCGTCCCACGCCTTCGGGAGGATCGACCCGGTCGGGATCCGGTTCGACGTCGTCTCCTGCGGGGGGACGCGCCCGGTGACCAGCGCGTACAGCGTGATGCCGTAGCTGAAGATGTCCGACTGGGGACCCGGGAGGCCGCCCAGCTGCTCGGGGGCCATGAAGCCGAGCGTGCCCACCGTCTGCCCGACCTGGGTCAGCCGTTCGGCCTCGGGGCTGATGTCGAGCGCGACCCCGAAGTCGGTGATCTTGGCGACGCCGTCCTTCGCGATGAGGACGTTGTCGGGCTTCATGTCGCGGTGGATGATCTCGCTGTGGTGGACGGCCCGGAGCCCCGCCGCGAGCGCCGTCGCGTAGTAGCGGAGGTAGTCCATCGGCAGCGCCGCCCCCTTGCGGGCCTGCGACGCGAGGTCCACCAGCGACCCGAACTCCATGTACTCGAGCAGGACGTAGGGGACGCCGCCGGGGAGCTCGCCCGCGTCGTAGACCTGGAGGACGTGGGGGTGGTTGACCCGCGACGTCAGCTTCAGCTCCCGCTCGAAGCGGTCGAGGAACATCTTCCGGAGGTGGCCTTCGGGGGCCGTGCAGAGCTTCAGCGCGACGATGCGGTCGAGCCGCGTGTCGCGCGTCCGGAACACCGCTGCCTGCCCGCCCCGACCGACCTCGGCCTCGACGACGAAGCGCTGCCCGCTGGTGCCCCCGAACCGGGAACCGACCTGGAGAGGCTCGGTGCTCACGAAGGGAGGGATTCTACCCCTTGGTGTACAAGACGCCCATGGGCGCGCGTCCCCCGATCGCGGCGTACGTCGTGGCTGCCGGCGACCCGGGCTGGCGGGTCGACCGGATGGCGTCGGAGCGGCTCGGGCTGGCGTCCCGCGCCAAGGCCCGCAAGCTGCTCAAGGCCGGGGACATCCTGCTGAACGGGGCGGTCGTCGAGTCGAGCCGGTTCGTCCACGAAGGCGACCGCATCGAGCTGCTGCAGCCCGCCGCTCCGCCGCCGGTGTACGAGCACCCACTGGACGTCGTGTACTGCGACGATCACCTCGCCGCCGTCCACAAGCCGCCCGGGCTCGTCGTCAGCGGCAACCGCCACCGAACCGTCGAGCACGCGCTCCTCTTCAACCTCCCGCCCTCGCCCGCCGACGACGCGCTCCCGTTCCCCCGCCCCGTCCACCGCCTCGACGCGCGCACCGCGGGGCTGCTCCTCGTCGCGCGGTCGGCGCGGGGTCAGGTGGGCCTGGGGCGGGCGTTCGAGGAGCGTCGCGTGCAGAAGCGGTACCGCGCGATCGTCCGCGGCCGGCTGGATGGGGAGGGGGTCGTCGACGAGGACGTCGACGGGAAGTCGGCGCGCACCCGGTGGGCCGCCGTCCAGCACACGCGGGGGCTGGAGGTCGACTGGATGACGACCGTCGACGCGTGGCCCGCGAGCGGCCGGAAGCACCAGATCCGGGTCCACCTCGCGTCCCTCGGCCACCCCGTCCTCGGCGACGCGATGTACACCGACGGCGGCCCCGTGCTGCGGTCGCAGGGGCTCTTCCTGTTCGCCGCGGAGCTGACGTTCGACCACCCCGTGACCGGGGAGGAGTTGACCCTGAAGCTGGACGAACCGCCGAAGTACGATGCGTTCCGATGCCGGCAGCAGCGAAGGTGGGAGCGGCACTCTGGGTCGTCCTCGGACTGACCGCCTGCCCCGGTCCGTCGGACGACGACGACGCGGCCGGCGACGACGACACCACCGACGACGACGACACCACCGACGACGACGACGCGACCTTCGACCCCGGCCCCTGCCCCGACCCCGACGAGCCGCTGCCCGACACGCTCTTCGCGGACGTCTCCGAGTGCGCCGGCGTCGTCGCCCCCGCCCCCACCGACCTCGGCGAGTTCCCCACGGTCGGCGCGGCCTGGGGGGACTTCGACGGGGACGGCGTCGTCGACCTGGTGCTCACCGACGAGGCGGGGAACCGGCTGTTCCGGAACGACGGCGCGGGGCGGCTGATCGAGGTGGTCCCGCTGCCCGATGCCGTCGCCCGGCCGGGGATCCCCGACGCCGCCGCTTCGTTCGCCGACTACGACGGCGACGGCGACGCCGACCTGTGGCTGGGCGCCGCCAACGGGGAGCCCAACGCTCTCCTCGCGTACGACGAGGAGAGCGGCTGGGAGGACGTGACGGCGTCGGCGGGCGTCGCCGCGGGCGGCCTCTCCACGATGGGCGCCTGGGGGGACTACGACGCCGACGGCCACCTCGACCTCTTCGTCGCCAACTACGGCTGCTACGACTGCGACCCCGCCCCGCCGGCCGAGGAGTTCGCGCTCGACTACCTGTTCCACGGCAACGGGGACGGCACGTTCGAGGACGTCTCCCACCTCCTCGACCCGGACCTCCGCGAGACGCTGTCGTACGCGGCGGTCTGGTGGGACCCCGACGACGACGGCGACCTCGACCTCTACGTCGGCTCCGAGCGCGGCCCCCAGGCGGGCGGCCCCAGCGGCTACGTCACGCGTTCGCTGCTCTGGCGGAACGACGGTCCGGGGTGTGGGGGGTGGTGCTTCAGCGAGGTCGGCTTCGGCCTCGGGCTCGGCCCCGTGATGGACGCGATGGGCTTCGCGGTGGCCGACTACGACCGCGACGGGGACCTCGACGTGGCCGCCACCGACACGTTCGACGTCGTGCTGTTCCGGAACGACGGCGGCGCCTTCACCGACGTCTCCCTCGCCGCGGGGGTGTCGTTGCCGGACATGCCGTGGACGTGGGGGATCGTCTTCTTCGACTTCGACAACGACGGCTGGCCGGACCTCGTCGTCAGCGGCGGGGAGGAGCCGGTGGACGACGGCCCGTCCTACCTGTTCCGGAACCTCGGCGACGGCACCTTCGAGGACGTCAGCGCCGGCTCCGGCCTCGACGCCCCCGGCAACCGCCGCGGCGTGCTGGTCGCCGACTACGACGGCGACGGCTGGCTCGACGTCCTCCGCACGGGGCGCGCCGAGCCCGCGGCGCTCTTCCGCAACCTCGGCGGGGCGACGTCCGACGCCAACTGGCTCCGCGTCCGCCTCCACGGTCCCGCCGCCGCCTCGGGCGCGCGCGTGCGGGTGACCGACTCCGACGGCGGCGAACAGCTCCAGGAGGTCAAGCTCGGCTCGTCGACCTCCTCGTCGAACGACCCCGCCCTGCACTTCGGGCTGGGCGCCGCGGTCGCGACGGAGGTCCGGATCCGGTGGCTCGACGGCGCCGAGCAGACGCTGACGGACCTCCCCGAGCGGGCCGAGGTCGACGTGTTACATTCGGAAAGGTAGAGGAGGTTAGCCTCTGGCTCGGAGGTTGACCAATGACTCGCTACGCCGCCCTGCTCGCCACCCTGACCCTGCTCACCGCCTGCCCCCCGACGGGCGACTCCGACGGCCCGCCGCCCCAGATCGAGGTCGGCTCGCTCTCCATCGTCGCCGACCCGGTCGACGCCTGGACCTGCGTCCCCGACTGCGGCCCCCGCCCGTTCGTGATCACGCTGGAGGCCGAGGGCGACGACCCCGTCTTCGTCCACGACCTCTACGTCGAGCTCGACGCCGGCCTCGACGCCTGGCGGGTGAGCGGCGACGCCCCCGGCGAGCTCCTCCCGGGCGAGTCGTACACGTTCGTCCTCGTGTTCGAGCCCGACGACGAGGGGACCAGCGAGGCGCGCCTCATCGTCGAGGCCGACGCCGAGTTCGAGGACGACCGGTGGACCGACCAGGGGGCCGCCGAGATCGACCTGTACGGCGAGGCCGACTGGGAGGACGACCCCGGCTGCCGCGGCGACGACGAGGACGAGGACTGCGGCTGAGCCGCTACCAGTCGGTGGGGGCGTAGTCCTTGAGGAACCGCCCCCACACGTGCTCCCCCGTCAGGAAGCCGTCGAAGATCGGCGCCACGATGCGCGCGGCGCCGTCGACGATGTCCAGCGGCGGGTGGAAGCCGTGCTCCCGGACCTTCCGCTCCGCGTGGTGCGTCGGGTCCTCGTCGGTCACCCAGCCGGTGTCCACGCTGTTCATGTGGATGCCGTCCCGCACGTAGTCGGGCGCGCTCGTCCGCGTGAGCATGTTCAGCGACGCCTTCGCCATGTTCGTGTGCGGGTGCCTCGGCGTCTTGAACGTCCGGTAGAACTGCCCCTCCATCGCCGACACGTTGACGATGTGCTTGTCCTTCGTGGGGACGCGCAGCATCAGCTCCTTGAGCCGCGCGTTGAGGATGAAGGGGGCGACGGCGTTGACGAGGTGGACCTCGAGCAGCTCGACGGCGGGGACCTCGTGGGCGAGGAGGCGCCAGGAGTTGACCTCGCGGAGGTCGACCTGCTGCAGGTCCGCGTCGAGCTCGCCCTCGGGGAAGAGGTGGACGCTGTGGTCGTCGTCGCCGGGGAGCAGCGGGATCTGCGACAGCTCGGCGGACCCCCCGTGCGGTGACGGCGCCCCGGAGCGGACGATCGCGTGGGGCGCGGGCAGGCGCTCCGCCTCCATGAGGTGGCCGTAGAAGCCGGGCGGCCGGCGCACGGTCTGGCAGGCGTTGTTGATGATGAAGTCGAGCCGCGGCTGCGACGTCAGCAGGTGCTTGCAGAAGGCCTCCACCGAGGGCGTGTGGCGGAGGTCGAGCCCGTGGATCTCGAGCCGGTCCTGCCACTGCGCGAAGTCCTCCTCGTCGCCGTACCGCGCCGCCGCGTCGTTGGGGAACCGGGTCGTGACGATGACCTTGCAGCCCGCCCGGAGGAGCTTGATGCCGGCCTGGTAGCCGATCTTGACCCGCGCGCCGGTCACAAGCGCGACGCGTCCGCTCAGGTCGGCGGACTGGTTCCGCTTGAGGAAGTTGAAGTCCCCGCAGGCGCCGCACATCGAGTCGTAGAAGCCGTGCGGCCGGGTGAACTTGACCTTGCAGACGTAGCAGGACCGCGGCTTGTGGAGCTCGCCTCCCTCGTCGGCGTCGGGGGCGGCGAGCTGCAGGGGCGCGTCCCGGGACGGCGTCGCGAAGATCGCGGCGGCGCGCGCGGTCCGGATGCCGGTGCCGTTGAGGACCGCGTTGTCCGCGTCCCGCTTCGACTGCCGCCGCCGCCGCGCCCGCTCCTTGCGGAACCGCCGCAGGTCCTCGTGGTCGGCGACGGAGATCCGCCCCGCCGCCTTCATCAGCCGCTTCCGCGTCTCCTGCGAGGTCGCCGCGAGCAGCCCCCGGTCGGCCTCGATCGCCTCCAGCAGCTCGATCGCCGCGTCCAGCCGCTCGAGGAACTCGTGATCTCCGGTCACGGCGGCGGGATACGCGAAGATGCAGGCGGGCGCAACGACGGGGGCCGCGCCGGTTGCTAGCGTCCGGGGCGCGTGGGCGCGTCCTCCCCCATTCCGCTGGGCCCGTTCCACCTCCTCCGCCCCCTCGGCGAGGGCGGGATGGGGGTCGTCTGGGAAGGCCGCCACGTCGCCCAGCGCGTGCCCGTCGCGGTCAAGCTGATCACGCACGCGGCCGCCCGGGAGGCGTCGTTCGGGGAGATGCTGCGGGACGAGGTCCGCGCCGTCGCCCGCCTCGACCACCCGAGCATCGTCCACGTCCTCGACCAGGGCACGGTCACCCCGGCCGAGCACGCCGCGTCGGACAAGCGCCTCCCCAAGGGGAGCCCCTGGTTCGCGATGGAGCTCGCCACCGGGGGCGACCTCGGCGGGCGCGTGGGGCGGGTGAGCTGGCCGGCGCTCCGGCAGACGCTGCTCGAGCTCCTCGAGGCCCTCGGCCACGCCCACGCCCGCGGCCTCGTCCACCGCGACCTCAAGCCCGCCAACGTCCTCGTCGCCGCCCCCAACGACCTCCGCCCCGGGCTCAAGCTCAGCGACTTCGGGCTCGCCCACGCCGCCGGCCGGTACGACCAGGAGCGTACCGACGCCCGCGAGAACGCGATGGGCACGCCGCGCTACATGGCCCCCGAGCAGTTCCGCGGCGCGTGGCGCGACTTCGGCCCCTGGACCGACCTCTACGCCCTCGGCTGCATCGCGTGGCAGCTCGCCACCGGCAAGGCCCCGTTCGAGGCGCCGTCGCTGGCGGAGATGGTCGGCCTCCACCTCCACGCCGAGCCGATCCCGCCGCCGGGTGACTTCCCCGTCCCGGACGGCTTCTGGGACTGGGCGCGAGCGCTGCTCCGGAAGGATCCGATGCAGCGGCCTCGGCGGGCCGTCGACGTGGCGTGGGCGCTGACCGGGCTCGGCGATCCCCCCGACCCGGGCCGCGCGACGGCCGCCACGCTCGCCTGGGGGCAGGCCGTGACGCCCCCCACGGACCTGCCGGGGACGTCGCTGGGGACGGCCGACACCGAGGAGGTGAGCGTCTCGGCGCTCCCCCCGCCGTCCGCCCCCCCGCGCTCCGGGGGCCGCCCCTCCACGCCCCCCGGCACGGTCGCGTTCGACGGGCTGCAGCCCGCCCCCGCCGGTCGGGCGCCGCTGCCGGCGGACTGGCGCACGGACGCCCCCCGCGCGCCGCTCCGGCTCCTCGGCGCGGGCACCCGGATGTTCGGCCTCCGCGTGCTCCCCGTGGTCGGCCGGGAGGGGGCGCGGGACCGGCTCTGGGGCGCCTTGCGCGAGGTCGGGGAGACCGGCGCCGCCCGGGCCGTGGTGATCCGGGGCGCGACCGGCGCGGGCAAGAGCCGCCTCGCCGAGTGGCTCGCGTGGCGGGCCCACGAGGTCGCCGCCGCCACGGTCCTGCAGGCCAAGCACGCCCCCTCGGCGGGGCCGTCGCTGGGGCTCGGCCGCATGGTCGAGCGGGCCCTCCGGACGGTGGGGCTGGTGGGGAACCGGCTCGCGGAGCGGCTCTACCGGATCGGCCTGCACCTCGACTTCGGGCACGGCCGGCCGGGGCTGCCGGGGCCGCTGTGGATGGCCCTGCTCGGCCGCCCGGATCCCGACCGGACGATGGACGCGGGCGACGCCGGGGGCCTTCGCGCGAGCCTCCTGGAGCGGCTGCTGCGGATCCTCGGCGAGCGCGCGCCCGTGGTCCTCGTCCTCGACGACGTCCAGTGGGGCGCCGACGCGCTGGAGCTCGCGCACGCCCTCCTGGAGGCGTCGGGCGAGGACCCGCTCCGCCTCCTCCTCGTCCTCACCGTCCGCGAGGAGGCGCTGCCCGAGCGCGCCGCGGAGGCGGAGCTGCTCGCCTCGCTGGTCGAGCGGGAGGACGTCGACGAGCTGACCCTGGCGCCGTTGTCGGAGCGGGAGCGGGGGGCGCTGGTGCGGGACCTCCTCGCGTTGGAGGGGCCGATCGCGGCCGAGGTCGAGGAGCGGAGCGGCGGCAACCCCCTGTTCGCCGTCCAGATCGTCGCGGACTGGGTCGAGCGGGGCGTGCTCGTCCCCGGCGACGAGGGCTTCCGCCTCGCGGACGACGCCGCCCCCGCGCTGCCCGCGGACCTGGCGGGGGCATGGTCGGCCCGCGTGACGCGGCTGCTGGAGGGGCGGCCCGGGTGGACCGCCGACGCGCTTCGGCTGGCCGCGCTCCTCGGCCCCGAGGTCGACCTCGGCGAGTGGCGGGACGCCTGCGCCGGCGCCGGCCTGGCCGGTCCCCGCGCGCTCGCGACGGGGCTCCGCGACCTCGCCGGCGACCTCGCCGCCCAGAGCCTCGCCGTGCGCGAGGAGTCGGGCTGGAGCTTCGTCCACGGGATGCTCCGCGAGAGCGTGGTCGCGGGGGTCGAGGCGGACCGCCTCGGGGCGCTGCATGGAATCTGCGCGGACACCCTGGCGGCGCTGGGCCCTCCCGGGGAGAGCGGCCCGGAGCGGCTCGGGGGGCACCTGCTCGCCGCGGGCCGCGTCGAGGAGGCGATGGAGCCGCTGCTGGAGGCGGCCCGGCGCCGGTACCAGCGGGGGGCTCACGGCGCGGCGCTGCGGCTGCTCGAGCAGCGGGAGCGGGAGCTGGACGGCGAGGGTCCGCGGTGGGACCGGCACCGGGTCCTGGGGTGGCTCCTCCGGAGCGAGATCCACGGCAGCCGCGCCGATCTCACGGCGACGCGGGCGTGGACGCAGCCGGCGATCGACCTGGCCGCGAGGCACGGCTGGCACGACCTCCAGGCGACCGGGGAGTGGCGTGCGGCGAGCGAGGCGATGGCCGTCCACGACGTCCCCGAGGCGCTGCGGCGGGCGGACGAGTCCCGCCGCCTGGCGGCCCTCGCGGGCGACAAGCTGGGGGAGGCGCGGGGCATGCGGCTGCTCGCCAACACGCACCGGATGGCGGGGAACTTCGAGGCGGCGGCGGCGCTGGCGGCCGAGGCGCGGCCGATCCTGGAAGCCGTCGGCGACCGCTTCCACCTCGCCTCGCTGGCCCGCATCCAGGGCGGGATCGAGGAGAGCCGGCGCGACTTCGACCGGGCGATGGAGTTCCTCGCCGACTCGGCCGCGCTGTACGAGGAGCTCGGCAACCTGAGCGGCCGCGGCGCCGTGCTCAACAACCTCGGCGAGGTCCACCGGCTGCGCGGGGACCTCGACCTGGCGGCGGACGCGTACCTCGAGTCGATCCGGCTGTACGACCTCGTCGGCTCGGGGTTCGCCCACCTGTCGCGCTTGAACCTGGCGCTCGTCCACATCCTCCAGGGCCGCTGGCCCGACGCCGCCCGGCAGGCCCGCCCCGCGGCCGCCTACGCCGAGCGGAAGGGCTGGCTGAACGTCTGGACGGGCCTCCACCTCGTGCTCGTCGGCTGCGCGGCGGCGGAGGGGGACTGGGCGGTCTTCGACGAGCGGCTGGCGGTCGCGGAGGAGCTGTTCGCGCGGAGCCGGTTCGCCCACGAGGACGCCCTGATCCCGCTGCAGGGGGCGCTGGAGACGTGCGCCCGGGAGGGCCAGACGGAGCGGTGGGGGCGGGCGAAGGGGCTCTTCGACGAGATCGAGGGGGCGCTCCCCCAGGGGGCGCTCCCCTAGTCCAGCCCCGCGAGCACGTCGCGGACCGAGAGCCCCACCTTGTGCAGCTGCCAGGTCAGCTGGCGGTAGGAGATGCCCAGCGCCTCGGCCGCCTTGGTCGCGTAGCCGTGCTCCTCGATGGCGGCGATGACCCGGTCGAGCTCCTCGGAGCGGCGGACCCGCGCGCGCGGCGGGGCGGGGCCGCGGGGGACGGCGGCGGCGGCGGGGGCGTTGAGGGCCTCCTGGAGCTCGATGTCGTCCGCGCCCAGCTCGCCGGCGTCGGGGTCGGCGAGGAGGACGGAGCGGAAGATCGTCCGCTGGAGGCCGCGGATGTTGCCCGCGCGGCCCCAGTCGTGGCCCTGGAGGCGGCGCAGGGCGTCCTTCCCGAGCCGGGGCGGCGTCTCTCGGCCCGCCCGGTCGGCGGCGGTCTTCAGGAAGCCCTTCGCCAGCCCCTCGATGTCGGCGATCCGCTCGCTCAGCTCCGGCAGCCGGATGACGACGTCGCTGAGCCGCCAGTACAGGTCCTCGCGGAACGTCCCCTCGGCGACGCGCGTGCTCAGATCCTCGTTGGTCGCGGCGATGACCTGGAGGTCCACGGTCTGGGGCGCGTTGCCGCCCAGCGGCGTGAACTCGCCCCGCTCGATCAGGCGGAGGAGCTTCTGTTGCAGCTCGGCGGGGAGGGTCGCGACCTCGTCGATGAAGAGCGTCCCCCCGTCGGCGAGGGCCGCCTTGCCGGGCCGCCCCTTGCGGGGGGCGTTGGCGTAGCCGGACTCGGGGGCGTACCCGAACAGCTCCGCGGTCAGCGTCTCCACCGACGTCACCTGGGCGCAGTCCAGCACCACGAACGGCGCCTTGGCCCGCGGGCAGGCGTGGTGGTACGCCTCGGCGAGGTGGGTCTTGCCGGAGCCGGTGGCGCCGAGGATGACGATGCCGACCTTGTTGGCCCGGCTGACGCGCTCCAGGGGACGGAGCACCTGGCGGCCGTAGTCCTCGTCGGCGCTGGCGAGGCCGCCGAACCGGAAGCGCTGGGCGGTGCGCTCGCGCAGGGCGCGGAGCTGGAGGCGGGTCTCGCTGAGGTCGGCCTCGACCCGCTGCACGCGCCGGAGCAGGTTGAGGGCCGGCTCGGCGATCCGGGCGAGGTCGCGGAGGACGTCGACGTCGGCCTCGTCGCGGGCCTCGACCCGGCCCGCGTCGTGGGCGTAGAGGCAGCCGCCGAGGGTGCGGGTGGGGGTCTCGGCGGAGACGTCCCAGAAGAACAGGGGGGCGACGAGCATGGTCGTGAGGTCGAGGCGCTGGACGGACTCGGACCGGATGGACGGCTCCTGTTCGCCGACGGTCAGCAGCCCCGTCCCGGTGGTCCGGACGTGCTCCAGCGCGGACCGCGACCCCGCCCGCGTGATCTCGGCGTCCCGCAGCGTCTCCCCGTCCGACGTGACCGCCGACCAGTTCCCCGTCTCCTCGTCCCACAGCGCGACCATCGCGAAGCTGCAGTCCAGCGCCGAGCGGACCCCCGAGGCGAGGTCCCGCAGCGCGAAGTCCCAGTCGGCTCGCGCGAGGTAGTCCTGGTCGAGGAGGCGGCGGACGGCGTCCAGGTGCCGCTCGATGCGCCCCGCGTCGGGGCCCATGAGGAACGGATCGTGTCGACTCATACGGAACAGTTTACGTACATACGTAGATTCGCGCGCCCTCCTGAAGGCGGGTTGGGTCGATGTGGCCCGAATCGGGACGTGGCACGCCCATTGCTGGGATGATCGGAACCATGCGTGCCCCGCTCCTCATTCTCCTCCTCGCCGCCGCCCTCGCCGGATGTCCCGACCCCGCGGGATCGGCGTCCGATCCCACCCCCGCCGACGAGCCGGATCCCGACGACGATGACGACGCCACCGACGACGATGACGCGACGGACGACGACGACGCAAGTCCCGGCGACGACGACGACGCGGCGGCGCTGGCCGAGCAGTACCCCGGCGAGATCCCCGTCTACGAGGGGACCTGGGACATGCCCGCGGATCCCGTCGAGCTCGCCCCGGAGCTCCCCGTCACCGACGAGGGCCAGCCCGTGATGCCCATGCCGGGCGGCATCGACCTGGTGCTCGACTTCGACCTGCGCGACCCGATCCGCTCGGGGATCGAGTGCGCCGAGATGATCGGGACCTGCTTCGAGAGCGGCCTCCGGAACTACGCCGGCTGCTTCGCCAACGCGCCCAAGTGCGCCACCGACGAGCCCTGGGCCAACGGAGAGACGTACTGCTGCGCGGACGCGTGCGAGGGCGCCTACCAGGCCCTCCGCGAGAGCGGGATGCGCGCGTCCGAGGCGTTCGTGGAGGCGATCTACGGCGAGCCGTCGTGCATGCCGGGCGTCGACGCGTTCCTCGCCGGGGAGGAGGAGTGATGTCCCGCGTCCTGTCCCTGGCCCTCCTCGCGGCGGTCGCGTTCCCCGCCTCCGCGGCCGCGTGGAACTCCCAGTGCACCAACGAGAGCGGCGCCCGCTGTGCCGATGGCTTCGACTCCGCCCGCAGCCGCCTCCAAGGCAGCGACGACGAGCACCGCACGCTGTTCGTCCGGGCGCTGAACGACAGCGGGCTGCCCTCCGCCCTCCTCGATGAGTTCGGCCTCCGCTGGTACGCCGAGGCGAACACCGTGACCGCCGGCAGCAACACCTACCCGTCCCGCCGGCCGGAGCTGACCGAGCCTGACGTCATCGTCACGCAGCGCGTCGAGATCGCCGAGATGGCGCAGCTCCCCGACTTCTCCTGGTCGCTCGCGGACTGGGCGCAGCAGAACGAGACGTGCCCGGTGACGGGTTCGTGGGACGCCGCCACCTGCCACGACTACTCGACCCACCTCGGACCCCTGAACAGCGGCCACTTTCTCCCCCAGGCCCGCTACTTCTGGGCCTGGTACCACCAGCTCGCGGTCACCCGCGCGCAGGAGTGCTCGGTGCTGTACGCGACCCTGGTCGCGGCCGGCGGCAACCACGCGGAGCGCTTCGAGGAGGACGTCCTCGCCTGCGAGAAGGAGGCGATGCTCGTCGAGGCCGTCGCGCAGCACTACCTGCAGGACGCGTGGTCGATGGGGCACATGTGGGAGCGGTGGGGGGGACCCGACTTCGCCCACCTGCCGCCGCCCCTCGCCGGAGGGGACGACCCGATGGCCTACGCCTTCGCTGTCGCCGCCTTCTCGGGGCTCTTCCACGGCGCCAAGGAGATCTACGACCACTACGTCGCTCGGTTCCCGCTGCTGCCGAACCAGGCGGACGACCCGATGTGCGCGCCGCCGCCGACCGGCTCCACCGTCGAGTGGCGGACCGGCTGCAACCACGAAGGGGAGGGGATCGGCGATCTGTTCGTGGAGCTCGGGGATCCCTCGTCCCCGAACTACCAGGCCCGCTACGAGTCCCAGACCGCGAGCCTGATGGGGTGCTCGATCAACAGCATGCGCGAGGTCTACCAGGCCGGCCCCCAGCTCCACGATCCCATCGGACCGGTCGCGGCGGGCGCCGTCGCCAACCTGAGCCTCGACCCGAACACGTCCATGTGCTGGCAGGCGCGGGCGACGAACGGCTCGCTCGACGTCTCGATGGGGATCCACGGGGACGCGCACCCGAACCAGACGCTCGTGCTCTGCCCGAACCCTGCCGGAGCCTGCTTCGGCCGGAGCGAGAACGCCACCGCGGGGGTGCTGGCGGTCGTCACCGCGGGGGTCACCGGCAGCCCGCTCAGCGTCGCCGCCACGCGGCGGCTCCGCTGGGACGTCGGACGCGTGCTCACGGCCGTCAAGAATGCCCCCTCCCACGAGAGCAAGCTCGCATCGGGAGAGCTGCCGTCCGTGCTCGGCATGGAGCGAAACGGCGATCCCGCCTACCTCCCGGCGGGGATCCCGGGGCTGCAGAGCCCCGCGTCGTGGGCCGACACGGCGATGCCGTGGACGCTCGGGGGAGGCGCCGGGGAGGCGGCGCTCACGCTCGTCTTCGCGGACGCCCACGCCGCCGACCGCTGCACGGGCCTGAGCGCGACCAACCTCACCGACTACCAGACCCGGGCCACCAACGCCGTCAACAACGGCGACTGGTTCGCCGACGCGGCCTGCGGCGTCTGCGCCGACATGGTCTCGCCGCACCTCCGGATCGGCACCGGCCCGGCGAACTACGACGGCACCCGGGAGCCCCTGTGCGGGCTGGTCGCGCCGGCCGCCGCGCCGTTCGTCTACTACGCCCCCGAGGAGGCCCCCCACGCTTCCGTTGACGCCGCCGCCCGCGGGTGGTGCGGTTGCGGGCAGAACCTCGTGACCCTCACCGACGACGTCAACGGCGGCGTCGCGGGCTTCGACGTCGTGGGGACGTCCTTCGACCTGACCGACATCGACGCCGCCGGCGACTGGCTCCTCGAGGGCGGTCAGGAGGCCCGCGGCGTGGCGGTCGGAGGACCGGGCGGCGGCTGGGCCTACCTCGGGGTGGCCGACTGGACCTCGTCGTGGCTGTCCGTCTTCAACCTGGACCCCCTGGACGGGACCGAGGTCGACACCGACTTCGACACGTCCAACGGCCCGACGCTCAAGACGCTCCTCAGCGTCGAGCCCCGCGGGGTCGCCGCGCTCCACGATCGGCCGTACGTGCTCGTCGCGCTGGAGGGCGGAATCGAGGTCGTCCACACCGACGAGCTGGAGACCGTCCGCTTCCTCGATCCGGCGGACCTGGGCACGGTCGGCTCCGAGCGGCCCTGGGACATCGTCGTCAACAACGACGACAGCAAGGCCTACGTGTCGCTCTCCGGGACGCTGTGGGCGCCCGGCAACCGCGTCGCCGTCCTCGATCTCGGCGCCATCCTCGACGGGATGGCCGGTGTCGTCACCAGCTACATCACCACCGGCGCGGACACCAACCCCCGGGACATGGCCATGTCGCACGACGGGTCCAAGGTCGCGGTCGTTCTGCCGGGGACCAGCCGGGTGCTCGCGATCGACACGGCGACCGACGACTGGTTCGACGTCCAGCCGTTCGACCTGGTGTTCAGCCAGTGGGCGGAGAACGAGGGCTGCACCCCCAGCGGCGCCCCCGTGGCCGTCGCCTGGCAGGGGGACGACCAGGCCGTCTACACCGCCTACTCGTCGTCCGCGCCGAACTTCAACAGCTCGCTCTACGGCTACGGCGTCGTGCGGAAGTGCATCATGCCGACGACCACGTCCGACGGCTGGTGCATGCACGAGGTCGGCGTCGAGGGCAGCCCGCGCGCGCTGACGGTCACGGGCGCCGGCGACGACACCATCGTCTGGGTGACCGACGACCTGGGCCAGGTCACGCCGCTGGAGTCCGACCTGTTCGAGCCCCGGCAGCCGGCCGTCTGGACCGACCTGCAGGGGCTCTATCCCGCCGGCATGTGGAGCGGGTCGGGGGAGGACAACCTCGGCCAGTACGACTGCACCGGTGGCTGCCTCTACAACTTCGGCGGCTTCTGGCGCGCCGACGCCTGCCCCCGCCTGCCCACTCTGACGACAGGGGGCCCGCTGCCGGACTACGGCCAGGGCGCCTACACCAGCTTCAAGTACTAGGAGCGCGACGATGACCCTTCGCCTGCTTCCCGCCGCCGCGCTTGCCTTCGCCGCCGCCTGCGTGCCCCCGGAGGGACCGGACACGGTCGGGGGCGAACCGACCCCTGCGCCGGACGGGGAGACGCCGTCGTCCACAGCGACCATCGGCCCGGACGGCGGTCGCCTCGCGCTCCCCGACGGAACGGCCTTCGTCGTACCCCCCGGACTGCTCGAGGAGGAGACCGAGATCACGCTCCAACCCACCGACCGCGACGCGCAGCGGTACGAGGAGTGGGGCTGGGTCCCCATCTACACCGCCTTCGAGGTCGAGCCTGCTCTGGCGGCCCCCGACGGCGACCCCCTGGTGGTCGAGCTGGATGTGGCGTCCCTTCCCGAGGGCGCGGACCCGACCGCCGTCGTCCTCATCGTGACGGGCGACGGGAAGCTCGAGGGGTGGGACGCCGACGGCGCGCGCACGGGGTGGACCGGCACGACGTCGGTGGTGCGCGACGTCAGCGAAGCGGACGACGAGTCCATCCGCTTCGACGTCGCGACGGCGGCGTCTTCGCTCTTCCAGCCGATGCTGCGGGCTCGAGTCGATGACTCCGCCGACGAGGAGCGGAGCGTGGGTCCGTTGGGGCCGGCGTCGATGGGAACCCTGTCGTGCTCGGCCATCGTCGACCAGGTCATGGGAGCAGGCACCGCCCCCGCCGACATCGACACGGTCGTCGATCTCACGTTGCCACTGACCCTTCGCGACGAGGCGCGGTGCGAGTGGGGGAAGCAGCCCGACGCAGCCGCCCAGGCGGCCTTCGAGCAGGCGGTGGACCGGTTCCACGCCCGCAGCTGCCTGACGACCTATCGCGCCGCGCGGTACTACGAGTTCGAGATGGGCTTCTTCCTCCCATCGCAGCCGATCCCCCTCGACCTCAAGTGGGAGGACTCGCCGGACTGCAATCTCGGGGAGGCGGACGCGACCGGGTTGGTGATGTTCTTCGTCGGGGGGGAGTGCACCCTCGACCCCCACCCCGGGTGGCTGCCGCCGGCCGGCGCCGAGGTCGGAGGCTGGAACACCTCCGCTCCCTCCCTCCTCGGTCACACCGACGACGTCGAGTTCACCGTCGCGCACGAGCTGTTCCACTACATCCAGGACTGGAGCAACTCCGTCGGAAACGCGTTCTCGGTGCCCGGCGCGTGGGAGGAGATGTGGTTCGATGAGGGCGGCGCCGAGGCGGCCGCGGAGGAGCTCGTCGACGACGTCCCCGGACAGCCCTACAACCTCAAGGAGCTCTGGCAGACGAGCGCGTGGGACGACGGAGGCACCGCCCCCTACACGATGCACGCGTACTGGCGGTTCCTGGAGTGGACCAAGGAGGTCGATCCCCTGGCGCGGGACCAGCACGTCCTCAGGCAGATCTACGACCTCGTTCCCATCGGCGGCGGGATGCAGGAGGCCTACCTGGACCAGGTCATCGACGCCGTCTTCCCCAGCAAGCCGAACTACGACCGCCGCAAGGCGCTCGCGGATTTCGCCGCGGCCTGGCTGCTCACGCACGACTTCGAGCGGGAGGACCCCACGCAGCCGGGGAGCGTGGCCGACCGCTTCGTCGACTTGAACAACCGACTCCTCCCCGAGGACACGCCCGGCACGATGTGGGGGACGAGCGACTGGCTCCCCGCGAGCTCGGCGATCGACACCTGGGTGGCGACCAACGGGGTGACCATCCAGCCGCTGGTGCGCTCCGACCTCCCCGACGGCGAGTTCCAGATCGGGGTCGACCCCGGAGTCGCGCGGATCTTCCGCATCGACCTGACCAACATCCCGTTCAACGCCGGCGATCCCGAGTACTGGATCTACGCCATCGCGGACGACGCCTCGTTCCCCGGCACCTTCCGGCCGGACGTCGCCGTCCGCCTGTACCGGCAGCCGGCGGCCCCGGCCCGGGCCGTCCGCCTCTGGGAACTCGACCAGCTCTCCACCGACTACACGAACCAGAGCGGCGTCTCGGTTTCCGCGCAGACGGCGGCCTCGGAGGTGCTGTACCTCGTGGTGACGAACCTGGAAGAGACGGCCGAGGTCGACGTCGAGGTCACGGTCTGCGACCCCCCCTAGGTCAGAGCCCGGCCGCCCAGCCGCGGAGCCCGCCCGTGGCCGCCAGCAGCTCCACGCTCCTGAGCTGCAGCCCGACCATCCGCTGGAGGTAGCCCAGCTCCGCCTGCTGCAGCGCGCCCCGCGCGTCGAGGACCTCGAGCTGCTTGGCGCCGCCCGCCGCGTAGCGGACCTGGACGAGGCGGTAGGCCTCCCCGGCCAGCTGCAGCTCTGCCTCGGCGACGGGGAGGGCGTCGCGGGCCGCCTCGAAGCGGTCGAACGCGTCCAGCACCTCGGCCTCCACCCGCCGGGCGAGCGCGTCGGCGTTGGCGGCGGCCTGGCGGCGGCGGCTGGTCGCCTCGCGGAGGTTGTGGACGTGGAGCCCGCCGTCCCAGATCTGGACCGACGCCCCGATGCCCACGAACCAGGACGACTTGTTGTCGTCGAACCCGCTGCTCGCGTTGCTCCACGTCCACCCGCCCGTCACCGCGAACGTCGGGAGGAACTGGAGGACCTGGTCGACCGCGAGCTCCCGCGTCGCCACCGCGTTCGCCCCCGCGGCCACCAGGTCGGGCCGCCGGGCCGCGTCCGCGCGCGCCTCGTTCGGGTCGATCGCTCCGATGCTAGCGGGTGACGCTAGCACGCCCGCAGGCGCCTCGTCCGCCCCCATCATCAGCCCCAGCGCGCGCCGCGCCGACGCCTCCGTGGCCTGGATCTCCCGCCGCTGGAGCTGCAGCCGCGCCACCTCCACGCGGGCCCGGAGGACCGCGTCCGCCGTCAGCAGCCCGGCCGTCAGGAGCACCTCCGTGTCCGCGACGTGCGCCTCCGCGAGCTCGATCTGCGACGCCAGCACCCCCGCCGTCTCCTGCGCCTGGTAGGCCGTCGCGTACGCCTGCACCACCGCCGCGATCACCTGCTCCCGCGCCTCGGCGACCTGCGCCCGGGCCGCCTCGATCTGCGCCGTCCCCGCGCGCGCCATCGTCACGACGCGCGGCGAGATCGGCCAGGTCACGTCCGCGTTCACGAACAGCTGCTCCTTCTGCTGGATGACGACCGGCTCCGAGGGCGTGTCGTCCCCGCCGGACTCGTCCTGGTCGAACGCCCCGTTGGCGAACGCGTCGGTCAGCGCGGCGCAGTCCTCGAACCCGTTGATCTCGGCGATCTCCTCGCAGTCCTGGGCGTCCAGCGTCCCGTTCTCGAAGAACTCGCCGTAGATGAACCCGAGGTTGCTGTAGATGCCGCCGAACGCCTCCCCGAGGTCCGCCCCGCCGCCGAAGTCCTCCGCGGGGTCGAAGGCGATCTCGCGGTCGTTGATCCGGTACTGCATCCCCAGCCCGATCGTCGGCTGGACGAACGCGAACGCCTTGTCGCGGTTCGCCCGGGCCTGCGGGATCGCCTCGGCGGCGACGCGCAGGTCGGGGTTGGACTGCATCGCTGCAGACACCGCCCGGGGCAGGTCGAAGTCGGCGGCGAAAGCGAGGGACGGGGCGGCCATCAGGGCCGCGAGGAGGGGGGCGAACCGGTGCATGGCAGAATCTTGCCGGACCCGACGCCGGGGGGCGTCCGGGAGGAGGAGAATCCATGAGACGCATCGCGCTGCTGGTGGTCAGTGCCGCATTCCTGTTGCCCGCGTCCGCCGAGGCGGGGCGCAAGGTCCGGCTTATGTACGAGGCGCCCCAGGCGTCGTCCGGCGGCCCCGCCGTCGCCGTCACCTTCCAGAACGCCCGCGAGGCCAAGAAGGGGGGCGAGGAGCTCCCCCTCATCGCCCAGGAGCGCGGCTCCTACGGCATCCCCGCGGGCATCTTCAGCGGCGCCAAGAAGACCGAGCACGCCGACGCCGTCGTCCCCGCGTGGGCGCGCGACGTCCTCAAGGCGGCGGGCTACGACGCCCGCGTCGGCGAGGACCCGGCGCTCCCCCGCGTCCACCTCCAGCTCACCAAGCTCTGGGGCGACGGGATGGGGCCTCACCTCCAGTTCTCGATGACCGTCAACCTCCAGGTGTTCGAAGCGGGGGGGACCGAGCCGGTGTGGGAGGGGGCCGTCCACGCCTCGGAGGGCGTCCAGACCATCGTCCGCCTCTCCGACCCCTTCGAGGCCGGCTTCACGAAGGTCTTCGCCGAGGCCACGGGCGCGTTCTTCGACGTCATCCTCAGCGAGGAGTTCCAGGCCGTCCTCCCCGGCGCGGACGTCGACGCCGTGGCCGCCGCGAAGGCGATCTTCGGCGACCGGGAGGCGACCATCGCCGCCGACAAGGAGGCCGCGGGGAGCGACGGCGCGTCGGCCGCGACCGGGGACGGCCGGCTGACGAGCTGCACCGAGGACGGCGAGCTCCCCAAGGGGTGGGAGACGTTCGACTACGACGTCTACTGCTGGGGCGGCAAGTCGCTCGTCGGGTCGTACGTGATGGGCGGCGTCGGCGTGGGGCTGCTGATCGCGGGCGACCAGATCGCGCGGAACAACACCGAGCGGCACCGCGGGCTGACGCTCCCCGTGGTCGGCTCGACCTTCAACTCCGTCGCCCACATCCCCGACAGCGGGCCGGACGACATCGACGCCGGCGTCGCCGTCCAGGGCATGGTCAGCGAGCTGGTGTTCGTCTACGGGATCCAGACGGTCGTCCCCGTGTTCGGCGGCATCGTCCCCGGCCACATCGCGGCGGCGTCGGGCGCCGACATCCAGACGATGAAGGCGCTGACGGGGATCGCCTCGCTCCCCGCCATCGCGCCTGCGGGCGTCACCCACCTCGTCCGCTTCGGACGCGACTACGTCCCCGAGCTGCAGCAGCGGAACGCCGAGGACGAGAACGAGCGCATCCTCCACGTCCCCATGGCCGTCATCTCGCTCGCCGCGGGCATCGCCGACCTCGCCGTGGGCGTCGTCCAGTTCGGGTTCGGGATCGCCTACGCGACGGGGAAGATCACCGCCGATCCGCGGGAGAAGGGGATCGTTCCCAACCCGCAGATGGAGTCCGGCCGGATGCAGAACCGGGGCTCGATGAACTTCCTCGTCGTGCCGACCGTCGACGGCGGGGTCGCGCTCAGCCTCTACGGGACCTTCTAGCGACCGCGAGGAGGAGGAGGAGACCCGCGAACGGGGCGCCCCCGCCGCCGGCGACGTCGCTGCCGCAGTCGTCGCAGTCGCAGCCGAACGTGTCGCCCGTCTCGAGGTCGATGTCGTCGGGGTCGGGGAGCTCCTCGTCGTCGTCGTCGTCCGCCGTGCTGTCGTCGTCGTCGGCCGCGTCGTCGTCGTCGGCCGGCGGCTCGTCGCAGTCGTCGTCGTCGAGGTCGACGTCCCCGTCGCAGTCGTTGTCCACGCCGTCGTCGCAGTCCTCGTCCGCGTCGGGGTGGATCGACGCGTCGCCGTCGTCGCAGTCGCCGTCGTCCTCGCTGAAGCCGTCGCCGTCGTCGTCGAACCCGGTCCCGCCCTCGTCGACGTCCCCGTCGCAGTCGTTGTCGATTCCGTCGTCCGGGTCCTCCGCCGCGCCGGGGTGGATCGACGCGTCGTTGTCGTCGCAGTCGTCGCCGCCGCAGTCCAGCGAGAAGTACGTGTCGTCGTCGAGGTCGCAGCAGACGTCCTCGCCGCCGCAGTCGGGGTCGGCGCAGTCGATCGTCCCGTCGAGGTCGTCGTCGGCGCCGTTGGCGCAGTCCTCGTTGCAGCCCGTCGAGTTGGAGACGTCGAAGCTGAGCGTGTAGTCCGGCGAGTAGACGTTGCCGTCGCTGTCGGTGCAGGGGCCCGACGCGATGTCGAGGTGGGCCGTCCCGTAGGCCTCGACGACGACGTAGTAGATCTCGCCCGCCGAGCACGTGAACTCGACGCTGTCGTCCACCGCGAACGACGCCGTCGAGCCCTCGACGCAGCCGGTGTAGGGGTCGCAGCTGTCGTCGAGGACGTAGATGTCGAGGTCGCAGGGGAGGTTGGTGATCAGCAGCGTGACCGTCCCGCTGACCTGGCAGGTGAACGTGTAGACGGCCTCGGGGGCGACCTGGTCCTGCTCGTCGAACGGCTCGCCGCAGGCGTAGCAGTCGCCCGTGTCGCAGTCGCCGCCGAGGTAGCTGGGCTGGTTGGCGACGACGGACGAGTCGATCTGCGAGCTGCAGTACAGCGAGTCGAGGATCGAGACGGTCGACGGGCACACCGCCTGGGCCGCGGCGGGCACCAGGAGGGCGAGGATCAGGGCGGCGATGCGGACCATGGCGCGCCGTCTACACGAAAGGGCGGCGCCGATCCAGGGATCAGGGATCCGGCTCGAGGTCGATGGACACCGAGTTGATGCAGTAGCGGAGGCCGGTCGGCGCGGGGCCGTCCTCGAAGACGTGGCCGAGGTGGCCGCCGCAGCTCCGGCACAGCACCTCGGTCCGGATCATCCCGTACGACGTGTCCCGCCGCTCCTCGATGACGTCTCCCGCGACCGGGGCCGTGTACGACGGCCAGCCGCAGCCGCTGTCGAACTTCGCGTCCGACCGGAACAGCGCCTCGCCGCAGCCCGCGCACTTGTAGGTGCCGGCGGTCTTGGTGTCCCAGTACTTCCCCGTGAACGCCCGCTCGGTGCCCGCCTGGCGGAGCACGCGGTACTGCTCGGAGGTCAGCCTCGCCTTCCATTCGTCGTCGGTCGTCATCGTTGGCGGAGCCTACCCTGGTAGGGTTCCGGGGGAATGGTCGACTCCTCCAACTCTGGATTCGACCTGCAGGCGCAGAAGGTGCGCGCGTTGGGGATGCTCGCGGGGGGGATCGCCCACGACTTCAACAACCTGCTGCAGGCGATCGTCAGCTCCCTCGAGCTCGCCCGGCGTGACGTCGCGCCGGACGGGACGGCGGACCGGCACCTCGTGGACGCCATGCAGAGCGCCGAGCGGGCCTCGGAGCTGGCGGGGCGGCTGCTCGCGTTCACCCGGGAGCGGAGCGGGGAGACGCGCGTCGTCGACGCCGGCAAGGAGGTCCAGGGGCTGGCCCCCGTGCTCCAGCGCATGGTCCCCCCGTCGGTCACCTTCGAGGTGGTCGTCAAGGAGGCGGGGCTGACGGTCGAGGTCCACCCCTCGACGCTGGAGCAGGTGCTCCTGAACCTCGTCACCAACGCCCGCGACGCCGTGGGGCACGAGGGGCGGGTGACGATCTGGTGCGACTCGGTGGATCGGCGCCGCGGCCGGGCGGTCCGGGTGGCGGTCAGCGACGACGGCATGGGCATGACCGCGGACGTCAAGAACCGCGCCCTGGAGCCCTTCTTCACCACCAAGGAGGTCGGCAAGGGGACGGGCCTGGGGCTGGCGATCGTGCACGACGCGGCGAGCCGCGCGGGGGGGACGCTGCGGCTCACCAGCGCCCCCGACGAGGGGACCACGGTCGAGGTGCTGCTCCCCTTCTGCGAGCGGAGCGTCGAGCCGGTGACGGTCGAGTTCGACTCGATCCCCGCGACCGGCGGGGGCGCCGTGATCCTCGTGGTCGACGACGAGCCGACGATCCGGAACACGCTCCAGGCTGCGCTCGAGGCCGAGGGCCACAAGGTCGAGACGGCCCGCAACGGCGGCCACGCGCTTGCGGTGTGGCGGAAGATGCAGGTCAAGCCGGACCTCCTCCTGACGGACGTGGCGATGCCCGAGCTGGACGGCGTCGAGCTCGCGCGGCTGCTGCAGAAGAAGCAGCCCGGGCTGAAGGTCCTGCTGATGTCCGGCTACGGCGACCGCGTGCTCGCCCGCTACGGCGAGAAGCCGGAGGCGGTCGGGCTGCTCGACAAGCCGTTCCGGCTGGCGACGGTGCTCCACCGCGTCGCCGACGCGCTGCTCAACTGACCCCGGTGCGGGCTCCGCGGATCTCCTCCGCCGTGGCGGCCGCGATGATCGCGGGGGCCGTCGGCTGCGTCGGGCCGGGCGGGGTCGACTTCGACGGCGACGGGTGGACCGACGAGCTCGACTGCGATCCCGCGGACGCGGCGATCCACCCGGAGGCCGACGACCCCCCGGGGGACGGCCTGGACGCGAACTGTGACGGCGTCGACGGGGACGCGGACCTCCTCGCGGTGGACTACCGCCGCTCCACGCTCGAGGGGCAGGTCGCCATCGTCGCCGGCTCCGACCACACCTGTTCGCTGGATGCCGTCGGCGACGTGACCTGCTGGGGACTCGACCAGCAAGGCCAGTCGTCGCCGCCGGTCGGGCCGTTCGTCACGCTGTCCGCGCGCGAGGGCCACACGTGCGGCCTCACCGTCACCGGCGGCCTCCTCTGCTGGGGGGTGGAGACCGACGCCGTGGTGACGGACGTAGGCCCCTTCGCCGCCGTCGCGACGGGCCGGTCCGCCACCTGCGCCCTCGACCCGGAGGGGGAGCCGCGCTGCTGGGTGCACGGCGCCGACGACTACGGCCTGCTCGACGAGGCCCCCGCGGGTCCGTTCGAGGCCGTCACCGTCGGCTGGACGGCGGCGTGCGCGCTCGGCGCGGACGGGGTCGCCGCCTGCTGGGGAGCGACCCCCGGGATCGAGGGCGGCCCACCGGCAGGCGAGATCCTCACGTCGGTCGCCGCCGGCACGCGCCATGTCTGCGCTCTCACCGACGACGGGGCGCTCGTCGCGTGGGGCCAGGACGCGCCCGACGTCACCGGGGTCCCCCTCGGGCCGGCGGGCCGGGCGCTCAGCGGACCGAACGACTGCTGCCTCCTCGACGCCGCCGGGAGCGCGGTCTGCCGCGGGGTCACCACGGAACAGCGCGGCCCGCCGCCGCCGGAGCCCCTGCTGGACGTCGCGGTGGGCGAGAAGCACGGCTGCGCGATCGACGCGTCGGGCGGGGTCGTCTGCTGGGGGAGCACCGAGCACGGCATGGGGGTGCCGCCGTGACCGGCGCGGGCCGTCGCGCCGTCGCGCCCGGCGCGGGCCTCGCCCTGCTGGCGGCGGCCTGCGGCCCCTCCGGGGCGGGCACGGTCGCGGACTTCGACGGGGACGGGGTGCCGGACGTCAACGACTGCGACGCGGACGATCCCGACACGTTCCCCGGCGCGGACGACCCCTGCGGCGACGGCCTGGACCAGGACTGCGACGGCGTCGACGGCGTGACCGGGACCTGGTGCGGCGGCGACGCCGACTGGATCCACCTGAGCAGCGCGGGGGGCTGGGAGGCCGTCGCCGCGGGGGGCGACCGGACCTGCGGGCTCCGGGACGGCGGTCACCTCGCCTGCTGGGGACGGGGCCTGGAGGTGGACTCGGAGCCGGTGTGGAGGGAGGTCGCGGCGGGGACGAACGCCATGTGCGGCCTCCTCGAGGACGGGGCCGTGAGCTGCTGGGTCCTCGGGTCGGACTTCCCCTCGCCGCCCGCGGAGACCCTGGCGGGGATCGGCCTGGGGGCGTGGGACGCGGTCGGGATCCGGGACGACGGCGCGCTGGTCCGCTGGGGCTCGCCCTCGAACGGCGAGCTCGCGGTCCCCGTCCCCGACGGCGCGTTCGACCGTGTCACCGTCGGGGGCGGCCAGGCGTGCGCCCGCGACGAGGGGGACGGCGGCTGGACCTGCTGGGGCACCGACACCGACGCGCTGCCGGGCGACGGCCCCTGGCGCGACCTCGTCGCCGGTCAGCGGTGGAGCTGTGGCATCGACGAGGACGACGCCGTCCGCTGCTTCGGGATGGATGCGGTGGACGGGCTCGTCGAGGACGAGCGGCGCTGGGTCTCCCTCGGGGAGCCGGAGGCCGGGTGGCACGTCTGCGCGCTGGACGAGGGCGGCGAGGTCGGCTGCTGGGGGTCGAACGAGTGGCGGCAGACGGACGCTCCGCAGGGCCGCTTCACGAGCCTCGCGACGGGCCTGTTCCACAGCTGCGGCGTGCTCCGCGACGGCCGCGTGGCGTGCTGGGGACACGGTCAGTTCGGGGAGGAGTTCCCCCCCTGAGGCGTCCCCGGGTCAGTCGGCCCAGCTCGTCTGGAACCCCGTCTTCAGCCCGGGGATGTCGGGGTCGTCCTGCTTGACGCGGAGGGCGAACCAGGACTCCGTCCGGGCGATCGCGTCGTCGGCGCCGGCGCCCCGGAGCTTCGCCCCCGTGACGAAGACGTCTTCGTCGCGGACCGCGGCCGCGACCTCGTCGTCCAGGCGGGCCTCGATCTCGACGTCGCGTCCCTCGTCCAGCGAGCCGCCGAAGATCGGCCCCCGCAGGTTCGGGTCGAGGTGGAACAGGCGGCGCTCGTCGATCGTCGTCCACGTCTCCCACGAGACCGTCCAGAGGCCGATCACGGTGCCGTCGTCGGGCTGGTCGATGCGGACCTCCCGGACGGGCACCGCGTCGCCGTCGAGGTCGTAGAGATCGCGCGCGGGGACGACCTTGATCTCCACCTAGAGCTCGATCTCCCAGAGGTCCTGGAGGTTCTCCAGGCGGACGTAGAAGAGGTCGTCGCGGAAGCTCTTGCCGATGTCGACGCGGTCCTGCTTCTGGAGCTTGACCTTGAACTTGGTGCCGCCGGTCGGGGTCCAGTTCGCCGTGAGGCTGAGCTGCATCCCGAACGCCATGCCGCCGTAGTCGCTGTTCAGCCCCTTGATCGCCGCGTGCGAGGCCGAGGTCATCACGAACTTCGCCCCGGACTTCGCCCCCGCTTCGGCCGCCATGGCGGCGCTGATCTTGGCGGTCTCGCCGTCCGGCAGCTTCTTGCCCGCCTTGTTCAGCTCCTTGGCGAGCCGGGTGAGCGCGTCGAGGACGAACGTCCCGCCCGCGAGGCGCCCCTCGATGTCCCCGATGGACATCATCGCGACGCCGTGCAGCCCCACGTCGACCGACTCGATCTTCCCGCCCGACGCCTTGGCGCACAAGTCGCCCATCGCGCGGAACGGCGGCAGCCACGTGCCGATGTTCACCGAGGTCGAGGAGAGCTTCTTCTCCTCGAGGTCGCCGCCCTCGCCCTTGCTGATCCGCTCGCCCGCGGTCTTGCTCCCCGCGGCCCAGCCGCCGGCCTGCTGGTCGGGGTGGATCTCGCCGCCGGCGCCGATCACGGCCTCCACGCCCAGCCCCGTCTCGACGTACTCGTCGTCGTCCATCCCCGCGATCGCCGCCTTGACGGTCTCCCCGCTGACGACCGCGTTGGCGATCTTCTTGTTCACCTTGGCGAGCCGCTTGTGGATGCCCATCGCCATCAGGCGGAAGCACTCCTCGCCGCTGTCCCCCTTGGCCTCGATGTAGCCGAACACCTGCGCCGCCGCGAACGCCTTGACCGTGGCGAAGTAGAGGTTGATCTCCTTGCCGCAGGTCACGCCGCCGCCGACGGTGGCCCTCATCGTGACCTTGCCGTCCTCGCCCCGGCTGACCTGGGACATGAACTTGAAGCTGACCTTGACGAGCCCCCCGGCGGCCACGGGGATGTTCGTGAAGACGGTGACGCGGCCGGTGGTGCCGGCGTCCCCGGCGACCCGGTCGGCCAGCGCGCCGGCCTTGTTCTGGAACTTCTTGCCCAGCCCCTCGAGCGCGCCGAGGTCCCTTCTTCTCGTCCTTGGACGGCTTCTTCCCCCCGCCGTCCTTCTTGAGCTGGACGCCGTGGACGGCCGCCCCCTCGGCGAAGGGCATCCGCGCGCCGGTGGGCGAACTCGCAGCGGCGCCGGTGGTCCCGGCCGTGGGGGCGTGGCGGTGGGCTCGGGCGGTCATGGTCCGGCCTGGTCTGCCTCCTGCTGCAGCGCGCGCACGCACCGGTCGATCGCCGTGTAGATGGGGATGAACAAGTCCATCAACTGGCGCAGCGACGGTTGAATATCACGTCCCGCCGCATGGTCCCGCTTGAATCGTACGACGGCCGCGTCCATCCGGCGCGCAGGAACTCCGGACTGGGCCTCGACGCAGTCCGCGAACCGGTTCCCGCGGGGGATGTCGTCCGGCAGGTTCCGCACGATCCCCTCGGCCTGGATGACGCCGTGCAGCGCCAGCGGGAGCCACTGGATGTGGCGGACCATGAACATGATCCCCTTCCGGAACTTCCAGATGCTCATGATCGTCATGATCCAGCCCAGGATCGGTATCGCCGCGAACACGAACGTCCACAGGTAGCTGACGAGGATGTACTTGATGCCCCACTGGGCGATGCAGACGCCCGCGCGGGTGATCGCGGTGCCGAGCGGGCCCCCCATGGCGCTGCCCAGCTTCATGATCTGGGTCGCCGGGTTGAGGACGTACGTCGTCACCATCAGCGCCTTGAAGACCCAGAAGTAGAACTGGACGATCAGGCGCGCCGCGTACGCCGCGATGCCGAAGCTGAAGGACGCCGCCATCGCCGCCCGGAGGAGGCCGCCCCAGCTGCGGCCGGACGGGTCCGTGAAGTTGACCGGGTCCGAGGGCGTGTAGACGTAGCGGTGGAGGGTGCGCGGGTCGCGCTCGGTGCCCGCCCAGGGGTCCTCGCTGAGGAACCGCCCCGTGCCGGGGTCCATGTAGCGGGCGCGGAGGTAGTAGTAGCCCGTCTCCGCGTCGACCTGCTCGCCCGCGAACAGGTAGTCGTTCTCGGAGCTGCCGATGTGGAGCAGCGTCTCGCCGAACGCCCCGAACGCGTACGTGTCGGTCGTGAAGCCGGTCTCGTCGGTGAGCGCGCGGGAGCTGCCGAGGCCGTCCTTGTGGTACCAGCGGACGCCGCCGCGGTCCTGGACGACGAGGTCGTCGCCGTAGGTGTAGATGGCCGTCCCGTTGCCGAGGTCGTCCGTCTCGATGAGGTTCATCGCGTTGTTGCGGGCGGCGTCGACGAGGAAGTTCCGGATCTCCCCGGCGCTGTCCTCGGCGTAGTTGCGGTTGCCGAGGAGGTCGTAGCCGTAGGTGACGTGCGGAGCGCCGTTGCGGGTGACCTCCGCGAGCTTGCCCATCGCGTTCCACGTGTTGACGTCGAGGTTGACGCCGTCGTCGCTGCTCAGCAGCCGGCCGTTGTCGTCCCACGCGTAGGTCTTGGTGCCGTCGTCGAGGAGGCGGTCGTCGTCGTCGTAGACCCAGGCGGTGGTGTTGCCGTCGATCGTCTGCTCGATCCGGTTGCCGACGTCGTCGTAGACCCAGCTCGCGGTGCGCGCGGCGGTGCCGGTGCGGGTCTCCCCGATCAGGCGGTTGGCCGCGTCGTACGTCCAGTCGACGACCGAGCCGTCCAGCTCGGCGACCTGGGTGCGGGCCCCGAGCGCGTCCAGCGTGTAGACGTACTGCTGGGTCAGGACGCTGGACGTGTCGGTGTGGTCGATCTGGGTGAGCCGGTTGAGCTCGTCGTACGTCCACGTCGTCGACGTCCCGTTGGACCGGTCCTCGGCGATGCGGTTGCCGACGTTGTCGTAGTAGTAGGTCGCGCTCCGGCCGGCCCCGTCGGTGACGGTGGCGAGGCGGCCGGCGGCGTCGTACGTCCGGCCGATGGAGTGGACCTGCGCCCCCATCGTCCCCGTCAGCAGCGACTGGCGGCCGAGGGCGTCGTACTCGTACTCGATGGTGGAGCCGTCGGCGTTGGTCTGGGTGGTGACGTGCCCCATGACGTCGTAGGTCCACGTCATCGTCTCGCCGGCGGCGGAGATCGAGGTCCGGTGGCCCTTGGCGTCGTACGTCTGGGACTCGGTCGTGCCGTCGGCGTAGAGCGTGGTGACGACGCGGTCGCGCTCGTCGTAGAGGTACGACGTGGTGCCCCCGGCGGGCATGGTCATCGAGACGACGCGGCCGCCGACGTCGTACACCCACGTGGTCTGGTACCCCCCGGGCGTCGTCTTGGACGCCATCCGGCCCATGGAGTCGTAGGTCCAGGTCGTCGTCCGGCCGAGGGCGTCGGTCTGCGTGAGCTTGTTGCCCATCGCGTCGTAGGTGTAGGCGGTGGTCGAGCCGGCGGGGTCGGTGACCTCGAGGAGGCGGCCGACGCCGTCGTACGCGTAGGCCCAGACGGAGCCGTCGGCGAGCGTCTTGCTGAGGAGCCGCCCCTCGCCGTCGTAGGTGTAGGTCTCGGTCTGCTCGACGGACGTGCCGACGGCGCGGTTGAGGGTGATGAGCCGCCCCTCGGCGTCGTACTCGTAGGTCTTGATCACGCCGTCGGCGTTGGTCGACTCGACCTGGCGTCCGGCGCAGTCGTAGACGCGGGACCAGGTGGCGCCGAGGGGGTTCGTCTCGCTGATCTGGCGCCCCTCGGCGTCGTAGGTGCGGGTCCAGAGGTTGCCGAGGGCGTCCTCCTCCTCGACGACGTTCCCCTCGTCGTCGAACGTCCGGAGCAGGAAGGTGCCGTCGGGGTTGACGATCTGGGTCTGCTGGCCGGCGGGGTCGAGGACGAAGGTGGTGACGTTGCCCGCCTCGTCGACCTCGCCGACGACCTGGTCCTCGGGGTCGTACAGCCGCTCGCGGGTGGTCCCGTCGGGGAAGATCGTCCGGACCTCGTTGCCGTTGTAGTCGTAGACGCGCTCGGTGACGCGGCCCAGCGGGTCGGTCATCGCGACCTCGCGGCCGCTGGAGTCGTACTCGTAGGTGGTGACGCCGCCGTCGGGGGTGACGACCTCGACGAGGTTGGCGGCGTCGTCGTAGGCGAAGGTGGTGACGCCGCCCATCGCGTTGGTCTCGGACGTCCGCTGGCCGTTGGTGTTGTACGTCCAGGTGGTGGTGTCGCCGTTCGGGTCGGTCTCGGACGTCTTCCAGCCGTTGGCGTCGTAGGTGTAGTTGGTGGTGTTGCCGGCGCGGTCGGTGTAGGCGGTCGCCTGGCCCCCGGCGCCGATGACGTACGACTTGACGTTGCCGTTCCGGTCCGTCTCCTCGATGAGGTTGCCGGCGCCGTTGTACGTCGACGTGTGGATGTTCCCGAGCTTGTCGGTGTACTGCGTGACGCGGCTGCCGCCGTCGTACTCCCAGTACTCGGTGCAGCCCTCGAAGTCGGTCGCGGACGTGCGCCGGAACGAGTCGTAGGTGTACGACTTGATGTTGCCCGTGGGGGAGATCTCCTCGAGCAGGTTCCCGTTCTCGTCCCACGTGTAGTTGACGGTCCGGCCGACCTGGTCGGTCTCCTCGATGACCTGGCCGTCCTCGTCGTACGTGACGACCGTCGCGAAGCCGTTCCGGTCGTACTTGAGCTCCTGGCTGATGTCCGCGTCCCAGTTGATCTCGGTGCAGTAGCCGTTGCCGTCGCACTGGGTCGTCAGCCGGCCGCTGTCGTCGTAGTAGTTGCGGACGAGGCGGGCGCCGTCGGGCTTGTCGATGTCGGTCAGGTAGTGGCCGGCGGCGTAGGTGAAGGTCTGCGTGTTCCCCTCGGCGTCGGTGACCTGGGCGAGGTTGCCGGCGTCGTCGTAGGTGTAGGTCGTGGTCGAGCCGTCGGGCGCGATCATGTTGGTGATGCGGCCGTCGGAGTCGCGGGTGAAGAGGACGGACTGGCCGCCGCTGTGGAGGATCCCCGTGTCGGCGAACTCGATCTCGTTGCCGTTGGGGTCGGTGATGGTCTGGATGCCCTCCTCGACGCCGAGCTCGATGACGGTGCCGTCCTCCAGGAGCAGCTGGTAGTACTGCATGTCGTACAGCGTCCCCGTGATGCCTCCGAACAGATTCGCCGTGGCGACGTCGAGGTAGACCGACGCGGGTTCGCCGACGCCGCCGTACAGCTCGGCGCCTGTGCCGCTGGATTCGGACCAGTAGGCGCCGGTGGCGGTGGCGGGGGAGGTCTGCGGGAACAGGCTGATCGTCGGGCTGACGTAGAAGGCGAAGTCGCGGACGACGCCGCCGCCGAAGTCGATGCTGACGTTGTGCTCGAGCGGGGACTGGATGATGTAGACGAAGCCGAGCGGGAAGAGGAACTGGAAGGTGACCTGCCAGCCCTCGCCCTCGGGGCGGTTCTTGGTGACGCGGATGGACTTGGCGTCGAGGTCCCAGCCGTACCCGAAGTCGCCGACGGTGCCGCGCTTGCGGGAGTCGTAGCGGCGGCGGACCTGGATGGGGATGCCGCTGACGGGGACCTGCATGTCGGTGAACTCGACGGTCATGTTCCCGACCTTGACGGGGGAGTCGATCTTCACGTTGAAGACGAGCTCGCCGACGTTGCCGCCGGAGTCGACGACCTGGAGCCGGATGTCCATCCAGCCGTCGAGCATGACGGTGGGGTCGATGGTGCCGATGACCTCGTCGACGACGGGGCCGTAACCGTCCGAGAACTGGACGTAATCGCCGGTGCCGGCGACCGCGTACTCCAGCGTGTAGTAGATGGTCCCGAAGTCGTCGTCGAGGGACGCGACG
The DNA here is from genome assembly GCA_964344575.1 of uncultured Rickettsiales bacterium. GTDB lineage: Bacteria > Myxococcota_A > UBA796 > UBA9615 > UBA9615 > JAAESI01. Next base: position 45,158 of record CAYFOA010000036.1, read on the forward strand.
ACGTCGGTGGCTTCGGTGATGGTGGTGTTGTGGAGGCCGAAGGTGAGGCCTCCGAAGGGTCCGGCGGCGCTGTCGGCGGGGTCGATGACGACGACGGTGAGGACCTTGGTGGTGACGTTCCCGTCGGCGTCCTCGACGGAGACGATCACGTCCTCGAAGCCTGAGGAGGAGGGCGTCCAGGTGCCGACGCCGTCGATCAGCGGGACGGGGGAGCCGCCGACGTCGACGGTCTCGGAGGTGACGCCGATGTCGTCGGAGGACGTGACGGTGATGGTGACGGGGGAGCCGATGTTGACGATGTCGGGGGAGACGGTCATCTCGACCATCGGGGGGGCGAGGTCGGGGAGGACGACCTGGCACTCGGCGACGTACTCGCAGTCGTCGAGGTCGTCGCAGGAGATGTCGCCGTCGCCGTCTTCGTCGAAGGCGGAGCCGCAGTCTTCGGCGCAGCCGGGGCCGAAGCAGTCGGAGTCCTCGCAGTCGGCGAGGGAGTCGCCGTCCTCGTCGAGGCCGAAGTCGTCGCAGACCTCGGGGCAGGTGGGGCCGTAGCAGTCGGAGTCGTCGCAGTCGATGAGGGAGTCACCGTCCTCGTCGAGGCCGAGGGCGTCGCAGATCTCGGGGCAGAGGGGGCCGAAGCAGTCGTCGTCGGCGCAGTCGCTCAGGCCGTCGCCGTCCTCGTCGCCGGCGACGGAGCAGTCTTCGGTGAGGGGGGAGCTGTCGTCGTCGTCGTCGTCGT
>CAYFOA010000037.1:0-45742 GCA_964344575.1 uncultured Rickettsiales bacterium
CCACCGAGCACGTCACCTCCCAGGTTCTGTCTACGATCACCTTCGGGGAGCCAATTCGTAGGAGGCCCAGGTGTCCGAGACGCCTGGGCCTCTGTCGTCACGGGTCCGGGCCCCGGAGCGCCGACACCTCGCGGACGTCGTCGGGCGGGTCGAGCTGGAGCCGCAGCGTCTTGTCGAGCGACGCCGCCAGCCAGCGCCGCGGCGTCCCCGGCGCCCCCACGTCGCCGAGCTTCGCGCAGACCTCCTCCACCCGCCGGCGCAGCGGCGTCAGCGCGATGTTCCGGCCGCACGCCGCGAACGGCGTCGCCGGGCGGAGGTCGCCGTCGATCGCGTCGAGCACGATCTGCAGGTTGCGCTCGAAGCGCCAGTGGCAGGGCCACAGCATGTCGATGGCCAGCGCGAGGGACAGCCGGTCCGGATCGTGGAGCGTCGTCTCGACCGTCGCCCGCCAGCGGTCCTCGTCGCGGCGGTACGCCTCCGGACACGTGTCGCGGTAGCTGCCGTCGTCGCGGAGGAGCAGCCACGCGTGCGGCCGGGACGGGTCGAGGACGCTGCGGATCTTCCCGACCACCCGCTCCAGCTGCCACTTCCGCAGAGGGTCCGCGCCCGCCGCCCGCGCCTCGACGCGCGCCGCCGCCTCCCGCCAGGTCCGCTCCGCCGAGTGCTCGCGACCCGGCGGGCGCGCGCCGAAGCCCTTGTCGGTGTCGAGCGCGTCGATCGCCTCGAGGATGTTCTCGAGCCGATGCTCCGCGTCGTGGTGACACAGTTCGAAGGTCCCGATCAGCGACCGCACCCTCGTCGCCCCCCCGGACACCTCGCCCAACGCGTCCTCCAGGCGATCGACGGCCTCGATCTCGGGGTCCGACGACAGCGCGCAGTTCACCCACCAGGATCTCGGGGTCATCCGCTCCCGAGGCTAGCCCAGGTCGCGACCCGCCCCGGCCCGCGTACACTCAGGGGTCGTGACCCGAGCCCTCCCCACCGCCGACGACGTCCTCGCCTTCTGGTACGGCGACCTCGACGCCGACGGGTGCGCCGACGCCACCCACTCCGCGGCCTGGTGGAAGAAGGACCTCGCCTTCGACCGCCAGATCGGGGACCGCTTCGGAGCACTCCGCGACGCCGTCATTGCCGGTGACGTCGACGACTGGCTGGAGTCCCCCCGCGGCCGCCTCGCCGCCATCCTCGTCGTCGACCAGTTCTCCCGGAACATGTTCCGCGGCACCCCCGGGATGTACGACGCCGACCCCGTCGCGCTCTGGTTCACCGTCGAGGGGCTCCGCCGCGAGCACCACCGGAGCCTCCTCCTCGACGAGCGGCTCTTCCTCGTCATGCCGCTCATGCACGCCGAGGATCTGGCCCACCAGGACCGGTGCGTCGCGCTCTTCGAGGCCGAGGTCGCCGACGCCCCCAACGACGCCGTCCGGCGCCGCGCCGAGCGCTCCCTGGACGCCGCCCAACGCCACCGCGACATCGTCGCCCGCTTCGGCCGGTTTCCCCACCGCAACGACATCCTCGGCCGCCCCTCCACCGACGCCGAGCTCGACTTCCTCCTCCAGCCCGGCTCCTCCTTCTGACCCCGGAACCGGGCTTGCGGCCCGCGGCCCCGTCCTTTATAGATTCGCCTGCCCGCAGTGCGGCCGTGGGGAGCGGCCGGCGCGAGCAAGGGAGAGCCGAGCTTGATTCGACGGGATGAGGACATCCTCCGCCTGGATCTGCGCGATCCGCAGGCGTCGGAGGAGCAGCTGTCGCTGGCGGACCTGGAGGCGGTCCGCCTCGTCCTCCGCGGCGGGTCCCCCATCGACTGGCACCGCCTCAACTACGAGACCCTCTCCGAGGTCGACGACGTCCTCCGCGCCAACCTCCTCGACCCCGAGGACCGCCGCGACCGCGCCCGCCTCGAGTACCTCCACCGCGAGGCCATCCGCTACCTCCGGCGGAACTTCAACTTCCGCTTCCCCATCGAGGTCGAGGAGCCCGAGGACGTCCGCCACCTCTTCCTCTACGCGTCCGAGCAGGGCCGCTTCAACCGCGTCCAGATCCTGTCCTGCGTCGCCCTCAAGACGATGCACACCATCAACCACCTCGAGGCCCGCGAGCTCCTCCTGGAGACGTCCGTCAGCGAGGCCGAGCTCATCCAGATCGTCGAGGAGCAGGTCCTCCGCCGCGCCCGCCAACTGACCGACGAAGGCCTCCCCGTCGTGCACTTCTACGGCTCCCGCAAGTCGCGCGACTCGATGATCAACAAGCTCCTGAGCAAGAAGGCCGCGCGCGCCAGCGACATCCTCCGGTTCCGCATCGTCGTCGAGACCCGGGACGACATCGTCGGCGTGCTGTCGTACCTCCTCCGGCACGTCTTCCCCTGGAACCAGGTGACGGCCGGCCAGAGCACCAACAACCTGCTCAACTTCCGCCGCTACCTCGACTCCCACGACCCGCTCCGCCGCTACCTCGGCGCGCTCCAGGTCGACCCCTCGCTGGAGGGGGACGACGGCGCGACCACCGACAACGAGTTCAGCGGCAGCACCTACCGGATGATCAACTTCATCGTCGACGTCCCCGTCCGGCTGGACCACCTGCTCACCCGCGCGGGCGACCCGTGGATGCTGCAGAAGGGGTCGATCGCGTACGTCGGGTGCGAGTTCCAGGTGGTCGACCAGGAGACGGCCTACCTCAACGAGCAGGGGGAGAACTCGCACGCCCGGTACAAGGCGCGGCAGCAGGAGCGGGTCACGGACCGGCTGATGTGGGGGCTGCTCAAGGAGCGCCGCGACCGCGACCCCCGGCCTCCGCGCCGGACGACGCGCAAGAACCGCCGCCCGGCGGCCCCGTCACCGCTGGAGATCGCGCAGGGCGCCGCGGCGACCGATCCGAATCTGTCGAAGCCCGGCGCCCGCCGGACCGCCCGCCCGCCGCGCCCCGCGCTCCCCCCCGTCCTCGCCCTGGAGGAGACGACCTCCGTCTCGAGCCCCCCGCCGCAGCGGCAAGCCGCCGCCGGCGCCCCCGGGGTCCAGGAGGACTCGATGCTGGAGCCCTTCCGCATGAGCGCCGGATCGGGGGACGGAGAGGCTGAGGGGAGCGGCGGCTGATCGATCCGTTCGGGTTTTTCGGACTTTTTTCGTAAGATCCTGCCCGGTGGTCCCTCTACGAGGGAGGAGGCTCCTCTGGGGAACGGACACGATCTTCAACTCGAGTTGTTGCCGTCACGAGCGGCGACCCTCGACGACGTCCGTCGCGACGCCCCCGCCCAGCTCCACCTCGCCCTCGACCGGTTCTACCAGGGCTTCCTCGAGGTCTTCGTCTTCACGTCGCTCTGGCTCAGCGCCGGCCTCGCGTCGCTGACCCTCCTCACCGCCCACGCCCTCGACCTCCCCTTCGACCTCCGCCCCTACCTGCTCGTCTTCTTCTCGGCCCTCTTCGTCTACAACCTCGACCACATCAAGGACCGCAAGGTCGAGGGCATCCCGGACCGCTACAGCGAGGTCTTCTTCCAGCGCCCGGCCGTCCTCATCCTGATGGTCGCCGCGGGCGTGGCGATGGGGCTGACCGTCTCGATGGCGCCGGAGCGCGCCAAGTGGGCGTTCGGGTTCTTCATCTCCATCGGGCTGCTCTACGGCCTCCCGATCGTGCCGGCGCGCAGCGGCGGCGCCTGGCGGATGCTCCGGCTCAAGGAGATCCCGGGGGTCAAGGCCTGGCTCGTCGCGCTCGCCATCACGGTCGCCGGCGTCCTCCTGCCGCTGGGGTGGTCCGGCCGCCCGATGGACACGCAGGCGTGGCACCTCGCGGTGTTCATGTTCGTGTTCATCGCCTCGGCGGCCCACATGTGCGACGTCCGGGACGTCGACTCGGACCGTCGCGCAGGCGTCCGCACCCTCCCCGTCCAGGCGGGCGTGCGGCGGACCAAGCAGGCGATCATCGCGATGAACCTCGTCATGCTCGGCGTGATGATGTGGGGGTGGATGAGCGGCGTGACCGGAGCCCACCCCGAGATCATCGTCTGCGCCGCCGTCAGCGTCCTCTTCGTCATGTTCCTCGACGAGGAGACCCCCGAGGACGTCTACTCCATCATCGTCGACGGGGCCTTCTTCCTCCCCGCCCTGACCGCCATCGCGCACGACGGCCTCATCGGCTGAGCGGTCGCTAGAGCCGCCGCAGCGGGTTGGCGATCCCCAGCGCCTTCATCCGTCGCCACAGCAGCCAGACGTAGATCGCGTCCAGCACCGCGCAGACCACGAACAGCCACGTCAGGAACGGGCTGCCGCCGAGGACCTCCTCGTTGATCCGGTGCTGGGCCACCGAGATGGTCGCGGTGCCGAGCCCCTTGGTGATCGCGATCCACATCGACTGACCGTCCACGTCCTCGCGGTACAGCGCCCAGCCGACGAACAGCGCTGACATCATCACGTTGTCGAGGTAGGCGATGTAGGCGCCGCCGACCTCCCAGTCCGCGAACTCGTACGAGCCGAGCACGACCACCCCGAAGGCCAGCGCGAACGCCGTGAAGGTCAGCGGGAAGAAGGCCGCCGGGGGGAGACCCGAGGGGAGCCGGGAGCGGCCGTAGGCCAGGAACTGGACGACGATCAGCACGTCCACCAGCGCCCAGATCCGGTTGACGGTGTCCATCGGCGGCTTGTCGGGGAGGATGAAGCCCCACATCACCTCCCACGCGAAGTTCACCGCCAGCGCCGCCAGCGGCATCCCGCAGGACTTGTCCTTGAAGCCGCGCACGATGATGAGGACGTAGGCCGTGATCCAGAGGAGGGCGCCGATGCCGATCCAGGCCTGGACGTCGGCCAGCGCCTGGACCTCCTCCAGCCGGGCCAGGGCCTCGGCGCTGTCTTCGGGGCGTCGGAGCATCACCGGAGCCTACCGCTTGCGGCCGCGGCGGCGCTCTGGTCAGGTAGCGCCTCGGATGGGGCCCGTTCACGAACAGGAGATCGAGAAGGCGCGGGTCGCCTTGCGGGAGCGGTTCGCCTCCCAGGGCCGTCTCGTCGAGGCCCGCCGGACGCACCGGTTCCTGTGGGCGCAGAGCTGGCTGGTGCTCGCCGTCGTGGCCACGATCGCGGTGAACCCGATCCTCCAGGCCCTGCCCGCGGCCAAGGTCCAGCCGATGGCGTCGCTGACCGCCGTCGTCCTGCTGGTGACGCTCCTGGGCTGGCGCGTCTACGTCCGCACCGAGAACTACGCCGGCCTGATCCTCGGCATCCTCTACGCGGACGTCGTGATCGGCACGGTCGGGTACTTCGCGGTGGGCGACTTCGAGACCCCGAACGTCGGTTGCATCGCGCTGCTGGTGTTCCTCGCGCCGCTGTTCGGACCGAAGCGTCACGCCTGGGGGCTCGCGAGCCTCGCGATGGTGCTCTACGCGGGCCTCCTCGCGGGCCGGGTCGCCGGCCTCGTGCCCTACGAGTCCGTCCTCCCCGACGCCACCGCGGCGCAGCTCGCCGATCCCGGCTTCGTCGGCGACTCGCTGCTCGGCTTCGCCATCCTCGTGTTCGGCGCCGCGTTCCTCGCGGGCGAGGCGTCGCTCGGCGTCCTCACGACCCAGGGCGAGATGGAGGCGGAGGTCGAGAGCGCAACCCGGAAGCTCAGCCGCGCCAACGCCGAGCTGCAGGACCGGAACCGCGCGCTGGACGAGTTCAACGCGGCCCTGAGCCACGACCTGAAGTCGCCGCTGCAGTCGTCCCTTCTGGCGGCCGAGAGCCTGCTCTTCTCGCAGCCTCCCCTGTCCCCCGACCAGATCGAGATGGCGAAGAACATCGCCGACGGGGCGGAGCGGATGGGGGAGCTGGTCCAGGAGCTGCTCAAGCTCTCGCGCATGGACTCGGACCTCCAGAAGTGGGCCGACGTCGAGCTCCAGGAGACCGTCGAGGCGGTGCTCGCGGACCTCGACGCGGCGCTGCAGGAGACCGGCGCCCGGGTCGACATCGCGGGTCCGCTGCCGCCCGCGCTGGGCAACCCGTCCCTGATCCGGGAGCTGCTCCAGAACCTCGTCGAGAACGCGCTCAAATACGGAGGGTCGGCCGGCCGGCCGCCGCGGGTGCTCATCGAGGAGACCGAGGCGCCCTGGGCGCGGGTCGCCGTCGCGGTCGAAGACGACGGCCCCGGCATCCCCCCCGAGGAGCGGGACCTCGTCTTCCGGCCGTTCCTGCAGCTCCACCGGGACCGCCACCGCGAGGGCGTCGGCGCCGGGCTCGCCATCGTCCGGCGCATCGTGTCGGTGCACGGCGGACGCATCCGGTGCGAGGAGGGTGCCTCGCTCGGCGGCGCCCGGTTCGTCATCGACCTCCCTCGCCCCGGCACCATCGACACGCTCGCCGGCTAGGGCGCGCGCGACACCCCCACCGCGACCGCCCACTCCGGGTGGTCCAGCACGACCGCGCCCGGGGCGGGGGAGGGGAGCTCGGTGACGACCACGTCCACGGGGGCGCGGTCCTCGGGATCGGTGACGACGTACGCCTCCAGGCCCGCGCGGCGGACGCGGATGCGGAGGTGCTCGCCGAGGTGGTGCGTCGTCTGGTGGCTGCACGGCGGGACCGGCCAGCGCGGCGACCCGACCCGGTACTCCGCGCCCGCGCCGCCCGCCTCCTCCAGCTTCGCGAGCAGGGCGGCCCAGTCCAGGGCGGGGCTCGACGGGGGCTGGATCCAGTCCTGGTAGCAGCGCTCGTCCACGTCCACCAGCCCCACGCGGCCCTCCCCCAGCGGGGTCTGCGCGAACGACGCCGCGAGCAGCGAGGCGAGCGCGACCGCGCCCAGGGCCGTCGACCGGCGGGCCGGCCACGTCGCCACCTGCGCCCCCACCCACGCCGCCGCCAGGGGGAGCAGCGGCAGCAGCAGCCGCGGGTACTTCTTCGGGAGGAGCGCGAGGAGGACGACCCCCGCCGCCGCCACGAGGACGGGGCTGAGGTCGCGCCGCCGCCACAGCCCCCAGCCGGCCGCGACCGCGGCGATCAGGACGACCGGCGCCCAGGGCTGTTGGACGAGGACCAGCGGGTAGAACGCCAGCTGGTGCAGCGGGCCGACCGCGTCCGGGTTCGCGCGCAGCGAGCGGAGGAGGTAGTCCCCCTCGACGTCGCCGAGCAGCCGCCGGCCGTACCACGGCCCCGCGACGAGCAGCGCCGCCGCCGCCGCCACCGCCGCGCCCCGGAGCCTTCCCGCGCGGTGCGCCTCGACGAGGAGGCCGATCCCCAGCGGCGCCAGCGCCAGGATCGCCGTCTGCTTGACCAGCAGCGCCAGCCCCGCGGCCGCCCCGCACAGCGCCCACGTCCGCCATCGGGCGTCGTCCCCCCGCGCCGCGGCGTACCCCGCCGCCGCCGCCACCGCCACGCACGCCGCCAGCCCGTTCTCCAGCATCACGTGGCGCGCCAGCGCCGACCACAGCGGGGACGCCGCCAGCGCCGCGGCCGCGCACAGCCCCGCCCGGTCGCCCCCCAGCGTCCGCCCCAGCGAGAACGTCGCGAGCAGCGTCAGCAGCCCCCACAGCAGCCCCGCCCGCGCCGGGCCGTCCCCGTCCAGGTCCGTCACCCCGCCCCACCGCGCGACCACGCCCGTGATCGCCGGGTACATCGCCGGGTACTCCCCGAAGTCCTCGACGTAGGCCCGGATCAGCTCGCCGCCCGCCCACCGGCCCGGGCGCTCCTCCCAGAACAGCTCGACCGCGCCGACGTTGCCGAGGACGTCGCCGTCCGCGATCCGGTCGTCCGCCGCCAGCCACCCCAGCTGGAGCCCCAGCCACGCGACGAGGAGCGACGCGAGCAGCGCCGCCGTGCGTCGCCGGGCCGCCGTCGGGGTCGACTCCGTCACGGGTCCAGCGGGTCCCGGCCGCGGCGACGGACCTCGTCCGACGGCTCGAAGAGCAGCTGTCCCGGGCCCGCGATCCGGAGCCGCCCGGGGAGGTAGCCCAGCGCCGCGCGGCTCGCCTGCTCGAAGCCGCTCATCGACGCGAACCCCATGTACAGCGCGTGGCTCAGCCCCGTCACGACGCGCGCCTGCGCCCAGCCCCGGTCGAGCATCAGGCGGCCCGCGTTCCGGAGGTTCGTGAACGTGTGCCGCGCGCGCCGGTCGCGGAGGATCCGGTCCTTGTCCCAGCCCGCGTCGATCAGCGCGACCGCCATCTCGTCCGCCTCCACGAACGGCGTCCCCGGCGGGTGGACCGCGCCGCCGCTGACGATCATCCAGCCGATCGACCGCGCCCGCGCCACCGCCAGCGCCCGCTCGACGCGCGCCCGCGCCCGCGGGTGGAGACGGATCGGCGCCGTCGCGGTCAGCGGCGTGTAGCCCGGGACGATGACCACCTCCTCCGAAGACATCGGCGAATGATCGCACGTCCGGCCCCCTCTGGACCTGGACTCCCCTCGAACCCATCATGCGGCTCCATGGCGACGACCGACCCGCGCGCACTGCTGCTGAGCGCCGCCCGCAACCGCGGCGACGTCGCGCTTTCCGGACTCCGCGGGGCGAGCGCCTCGTGGCTCGTCGCGGAGCTGCTCGACGAACTCGCCGCGCCCGTCCTCTGGGTCACCGCCGACGAGGACGCCGCCCGGGTCGTCCGCTCCGAGCTCCGCTTCTTCGTCGAGCAGGCCGGGCTCGACGCCGACGTCGTCGGGTACCCGGACTGGGACTCCGCCCCGTACAAGGGCTACTCGCCGTCCGCCGCCGTCACCCGCGCCCGCCTCGGGGGGCTCGCCCGCCTCGGCCAGGCCCGCCCCGGCGTCGTCGTCGCCCCCGCTGCCGCGCTGCTGAAGCGCGTCGTCACCCCCGCCGACCTCGCCGCCGCCACCGAGACCCTCGCCGTCGGCGACGAGCTCGACCGCGACGCGCTCCTCCACCGCCTCGTCGAGCGCGGCTACCTCGCCACCGACCTCTGCGCCGAGGCGGGGACGTTCGCCGTCCGCGGCCACATCCTCGACGTCTGGGGGCCGTCCCACGACGCCCCCCTCCGGATCGAGCTGTGGGGCGACGAGGTCGACTCCATCCGGTCGTTCGACCCCTGGACGCAGCGGTCCCGCGCCGAGCACGACCGCGTCGTCCTCCTCCCCGCCCGCGAGGAGATCCTCGACGCCGGCCTCCTCGGCGACCTCCCCCGCGAGCTCAAGGCCCTCGCCGACGCCCGCGGCCTCCCCCCCCGCGCCCGCATCGAGCTGCAGCGCGACCTCGCCGACGGCAACGTCCTCCAGGAGCTCGAGCTCTACCTCCCCGTCCTCCGCCCCGCCCTCGCCACGCCCCTGGACCACCTCGCCCCCGGCGGCCTCGTCGTCGTCGACGGTCCCGACTCGATCGACGCCGCTCTCATCGGCGCCGCCGCCACCCTCCACGGGCGCTGGTCCTCCGAGGGGGGGCTCGGGCGCCTCGTCCCCGAGCCGTCCGCCCTCTTCCTGCACGAGGACGAGCTGAAGAGCCTCCTCGAGGAGCGCGGCGGCCGGCTGACCCTCCCGGACCTCGCCGACCGCCCCGGCGGCGCGGACGTCGCCGTCTCCGACCTCGGCGACCTCCGCGCCCTCGTCCTCGCCTCCCGCGACGGCGGCGGCATGCTCGAGCCCGTCGTCCAGCGGATCCGGGCGTGGACGAAGGACGGCGCCGACGTCCGCCTCGTCGGCTCGCGGAGGCAGCTCGACCAGCTCGCGGGCCTCCTCGACTCCTACGACGTCGCCCTCCCCGCCGTCGCCGGGGACGTCGCCCGGAGCTTCGCGTGGCCGCAGCAGGGGGTCGTCTGGCTCGCCGCCGAGTCCGTCCTCGGCCCCCGCAAGCGCGCCGCCGCGAAGGGCCCCAACCGGACCGTCGGCCACGAGGCGATCGGCTCGCTCCACCAGCTCGGCAAGGGCGACCTCGTCGTCCACGCCCTGCACGGCATCGGCCGCTTCGAGGGGCTCGACAAGCTCCGGCTCAACCCGTCGGCCCACGAGATCGCGGCCGAGCAGCGGGCCCGCGCCGCGGATCCGTCCTACGTCCCCGGCAGCGGCGGCCGCGCGGGGCAGGGGGGCGGCTCCAACAACGACTACCTCCTCGTCGTCTACCGCGGCGGCGACCGCCTCTACCTCCCCGTCCACAAGCTCGACCTCCTCGCCCGCTACGTCAGCGCCGGCGGTCCGTCGCCGCGCCTCGACAAGCTCGGGGGGCAGACCTGGGCGAAGCGCCGCAAGAAGGTCGCCGAGGAGGTCCAGAAGGTCGCCCGCGAGCTCCTCGACCTCTACGCCCGCCGCTCCGTCGCCCGCGCCCACGCCTTCGCCCCGCCCGACGACGACGAGCTGTACCGCTCCTTCTGCGCCGGCTTCCCCTTCGAGGAGACCCCCGACCAGCAGGCCGCCATCGACGCCGTCATCGCCGACATGGCCCGACCGACGCCGATGGACCGCCTCGTCGTCGGCGACGTCGGCTTCGGCAAGACCGAGGTCGCGCTGCGGGCCGCCTTCGGTGCCGTCCTCGAGGGGAAGCAGGTCGCCGTCCTGGTCCCCACCACCATCCTCGCGCTGCAGCACTTCGAGGCGTTCCGGCAGCGGATGGAGGCGTTCCCCGTGTCGGTCGAGATGCTGTCCCGGTTCCGCACCGCGGCCCAGCAGCGGGAGACGCGCACCAGGCTGAAGGAGGGGAGCCTCGACATCGTCGTCGGCACCCACGCGCTGCTCAACAAGAACGTCGAGTTCGCCGACCTCGGCCTCCTCATCGTCGACGAGGAGCACCGCTTCGGCGTCCGCCACAAGGAGCGCATCAAGGAGATGCGGGCGGGGGTGGACGTCCTCACCCTGACCGCGACGCCGATCCCGCGGACGCTCCACATGGCGCTGTCCGGCATCCGCGACTTCTCCGTCATCACCACGGCGCCGGAGGGCCGCCGCGCGGTCCGGACCTCCGTCGCCCGCTTCAACACCCGCCGCATCGCCGACGCCCTCCGCTACGAGCTCGACCGCGGCGGCCAGGTGTTCTTCGTCCACAACCGCGTCCAGACCATCGGGAAGATGGCGAACTGGCTCCACAAGATGGTCCCCGAGGCCCGGATCCGCGTCGCCCACGGCCAGATGGAGACCCGCGTCCTCGAGCAGATCATGCTCGACTTCTTCCAGCGCAAGTTCGACGTGCTGGTCGCCACCACCATCGTCGAGAGCGGCATCGACGTCCCCGCCGCGAACACCATGGTCATCAACCGCGCCGACGCCCTCGGCCTCGCCCAGATGCACCAGCTCCGGGGCCGCGTCGGCCGCTCGATGACGCAGGCGTTCTGCCTCCTCCTCGTCCCCCCGGGGCGGGCGCTGCGGCGCGTCGCGCTGGAGCGGCTCAAGGTCATCCAGGACCACAGCGACCTCGGCAGCGGCCACCGCATCGCCCAGCACGACCTCGAGCTGCGGGGCGCGGGGAACCTCCTCGGCAAGAAGCAGTCGGGGCACATCGCCGACGTCGGGCTGGTGACGTACATGGAGCTGCTCGAGTCGGCCGTCCGGAAGCTCAAGGGGGACACGACGCCGGTGGGGCAGGAGCCCGAGGTCGATCTCCGCGCCGAGGCGTGGATCCCGGCGGACTACATCGCGTCGGAGACCGACCGCCTCGGCGAATACAAGCGGCTCGCCGACTGCCGCACCCTCGACGAGCTGGCGGCGCTGTTCGATGAGCTGGCGGACCGCTACGGCAAGCCGCCCCCGGAGGTGCGCGCGTTCGAGCGGCTGATCGAGGTGAAGGTCCGGGCGCGCGAGCTGAAGGCGGTGTCGGTCCGGACGGTCCGGGGCGGTCGGCTGCAGATCACGTTCGACCCGGCGACGCCGCTGGACCCGGCGCTCCTGATGAAGCGCGTCGCGAAGCACCCGCGGCGGATGACGTTCCGCCCCGAGGGTGTCCTGCTGGTGTCGCTGGACGACGCCGGCCGCCGGGCGCCGGTCGAGGCGGCGCTGACGGAACTGACGGCCCTCGCTCAACGTGCTATCAGTCCCGCGCTTTCGCACCCGACGGAGACCCCATGACGCTTCGGTCCACCCCGATCCTCGGCTTCCTCCTCCTCGTCGCGGGCTGCACCTGCGGCGGCGGCGCCGGCAGCGGCGCGACGACGACGTCCGGCGTCGCGGCGGCGGCGGGCGGCGCGGAGTGGCCCCCCGTCCCCAGCGTCGAGCAGATCGGCGAGCCCATCGGCAGCGTCGACGGCATGCCCATCGGCACCCGCGAGTTCGACACCATGGCCGCGCGCCAGATGGGCCGCGACGGCACGCTGGACGACGAGCTGCGGGCCGAGATCGTCGACCGCCTCGTCGACGAGAAGCTGCTCTACCTCGAGGCCCGGCGGCGCGGGATCGACAAGGACCCGAAGATCCAGAAGATGATGGTCAACACGCTCCTGAAGCAGGAGGTGTACAGCCAGGTCCGGACCTCGGAGATCACCGAGGAGGACCTCAAGGCCTACTTCGAGGCCCACAAGGACGAGTTCATCGTCCCCGAGAAGGTCCAGGTCAAGCGGATCCTCATCCAGGCCGAGGACGGCGAGGACGCGGCGGCGGCGCACGCGCGGGCCGAGGAGATCCTCGCCGCGGTGCAGGCCAACCCGAAGGACTTCAAGATGCTGGCGCAGCGCCACAGCAAGGGTCCGTACGCGCGGCGCGGCGGCGACGTCGGCTTCGTGACGCCCGACGGCAAGCCCGGCGTGGACCCCGCGGTGGTCGCCGCCGCCTTCACCGTCGACGGGACCGGCGTCCTCCCCGAGGTCTTCGAGACGGTCGACGGCTTCAACATCCTCTACGTCCCCAACCGGCGCGAGCGGGTGGAGCGGACGTTCCAGCAGATGCGCGGCAGCGTCCTCCGCAAGGTCAAGGCGGACAAGTACCGGGAGCTGTACGAGGGCTACGTCGCGGAGCTCAAGACGGGCGCCACCATCGAGCTCGACGACTCGGCGATCGCGACGTACGTCGTCCAGTCGGGGCGGCCCGCGCTGGACAAGGGGCCGTCGGCGACGGCGCCGGGCGGAGCGAGCGACGAGGGCGGCGAGCCCGCGCCGGAGCTCCCCCTGGAGGTCGATCCCGAGGCCGAGGCCGACGGGCGGCCGGAGTAGCGGCGGCCCGGCCTTGCGGCTCGCGATCCCGCTGCTCGCCGCGGCGCTGCTGGCGACGGCCTGCCCCGGCGACGACGACGAAGCCACCACGGCGGCCCCGGCGCTGGTCCTGGCGACGCTGGACGGCGACCCTGTCGTGCACTTCGACGACTTCGCCGCCCTCGCCCGGGCGCGCACCGCGGCGGGCGAGTTCCCGCGCACGGGGTCGGGCTTCGAGCTGGTCCGCGACCGCCTCGTCCGGGACCTCGTCGTGCAGGAGATCCTCCTCGCCGAGGCCGCCTCGCGCGGGCTGAACGTCGAGGACGAGGAGCTGGAGCGGGCCGAGCTCATCGCCGCCGAGGGGGTGCTGAGCGAGGACCGGCTCCCCGAGGTGCTGGCGGAGCGGTACGGCAGCGTGGACGCGTGGGAGGAGCTGGTGCGGCGGCGGCTGCTCGCCGAGCGCGTCGAGTCGGTGCTCCGGGAGGAGCTCGGGGCGGCGGCGGAGCTGAGGGACGAGGACCTCGCCGCGGGGCGGGAGCGGTTCGCCGACGCCTTCGTCCGGCCCGCCCGCCTGCGCGCCCGCCAGGTCTTCGCCGAGGACGCCTCCCGGATCCGCGCGGCGCAGGCGGACCTGGCGGACGGGGTGGCGTTCGTGGAGCTCGCGCAGCGGGTCAACCAGGCCGACGGGGACATGGGCTGGATGGCCACCGCGGAGGCCCCCCCGGAGCTCGTGGAGTCGCTCGAAGGGCTGGAGGTCGGCGAGTTCACCGAGGTGGTCCGCTCGCCCCTGGGCTACCACCTCTTCCAGCTCCTCGGCCGCGAGCCGGCGAGCGAGCTGTCGGACGAGGAGCAGGCCGCGCTGGTGGAGGGTCGCCTCCGGGACGAGGCCGCCGAGGCGGGGTACCGGGAGTGGCTCGCGGGCCGGCTCGAGGCCCGCCGTATGGAGCTGAACGAGGACGCGCTGGCGCGGGTCCGGTGTTGCCGCCGGGGGCTGCCGTACGCGGCGGTCCCGGACGAGGAGTCGTGATGGGTTTCCGAAGCGTCGTGTTCGCTGTGCTGCTCGCCTCCGTCGCCGCCCCCCCGGCGGCCGCGGAGGCGGCCCCCGAGCCGGTCGACCGGATCGTGGCGGTGGTCAACAAGGACGTCATCCTGCAGTCCGAAGTGGACGAGCTGATGGCGATGGTCGGCCCCTCCGAGCTGCGCGGGCTCGCCGGCGAGGAGCTCTCGACCGCCGAGGCGCAGCTGACGATGGACATCATCGACGGCTTGATCGCGAACAAGCTGATCGACCAGGCGATGGACCGGGCCGCGATCGAGGTGTCGGACCGGGACGTCGAGGCGGCGATCGCGGACGTGGCGAAGACGAACGGGATGACGACCGAGCGGCTCTTCCAGGAGCTGTCGCGGCAGGGAATGGACGAGGACGAGTACCGGCTGGAGCTGAAGAAGCAGCTGCGGCAGTACCAGTTCATGAACCTGGAGATCCGGGCGCGGGTGGACGTCAGCGACGACGACGTGCGCGCGGCGTGGATCCAGATGACGGCGGGGCGCGAGAACGCGTCGGCGTGGGAGCTGCGGCGGCTGCTGCTGGCGTTCCCCACCGGCGGCGGTGACGAGGCGGTCCAGGCGGTGCGGGACGAGGCGGCGACGCTGCTGGCGCAGCTCCGCTCGGGGACCGACTTCGGCGAGGCGGCGAAGGCGCGGTCGGACGACGCGTCGACGAAGGACGCGGGCGGGTTCGCGGGGGCGTTCCGGCCGAAGGACCTGGGGGCGGCCTTCCGCGACGCGCTCGACGGCGCGGCGGTCGGCGACGTCGTCAGCGTCGAGCTCCCCAACGGGGTGTGGCTCCTGAAGGTGGACGCCGAGGTGGACGTGCTCGAGGCCGAGTTCGAGAAGCAGCGGGACGCGCTGACGCGGCGCCTCTACGACGAGGCGATGGAGCGCGAGCTCGACCTGTGGACCGAGGAGGAGCGGCGCAAGGCGCACGTCGAGCTCTTCCTGTAGCCATGGCGCGGATCGCGATCACCTGCGGGGACCCCCTCGGCATCGGCCCCGAGGTGGGCGTCGTGGCGGCGGCGGAGGCCGGGGTCGAGGTCGCGCTGGTCGGTCCGCCGGACGTCTGGTCGCGGGCGGCGGCGCTGCGGGGGGTGTCCCTGCCCGAGGTTGTCGACGCCTCCGACGAGATCGCGGCGATCGACGCGGCGGTGGCGGGCTGCCTCGACGGGACGTTCGCAGCCGTCTGCACGATGCCGATCCACAAGGCGGATCTCCTCGCGCGCGGCTTCCACCACCCGGGGCACACGACGTACCTCGCGGAGCGGTGCGGCCGGGCCCCCGAGGACGCGGTGATGGTCTTCGCGGGAGGGCGGCTGGCGGTGTCCCTGGCGACGGTCCACGTCCCCCTCCGCGACGTCCCCGAGCGCCTCGACGCGGCGGCGATCGAGCGCGCGGCGCGCGGCCTCCTGGAGGTCCTCGGGAGGCTCGGCGCGGCCGGCTGGTCCCGCCCGCCCCGGATCGCCGTCTGCGGCCTCAACCCCCACGCCGGGGAGGGGGGCGCCCTGGGCTCCGAAGACGCGGACGTCGTGGCCCCGGCGGTGGCGTCGCTGCGGGCTGCAGGCGTCGACGCGACGGGCCCCCGGCCGGCCGACACGGTCTTCGCGCAGGCCGTCGCCGGCGCCTACGACGGCGTCGTGGCGCTGTACCACGACCAGGGCCTCATCCCGGTCAAGACCCTCGACTTCGGCCGCTCGGTGAACATCACGGCGGGCCTCCCGATCGTCCGCACGTCCGTCGATCACGGCACCGCGAGGGACATCGCCTGGACCGGCGCCGCCGACCCCCGCCACGCGATCGCCGCGGTCCGCATGGCCGCCCGGCTGGCCGGCGCGGGCTGAGCCCGGCGGGCGCGCCTCAGCGCCGCGGTCGGACGAACACCGGCAGCACCGTCGAGTCGATGGGGTGCCACGTCGGGCCGAAGGGCCACGCCAGGCCGCCCTCGCCGACGTTCACGGTCTCCCACCGGTCCGCCGCCACCAGCCCCGTGCCGCCGATCCCGCCGCGGACCAGCTCCGACCTCAACAGCCGCTCCGTCGCCGGATCCCAGGCCAGCCTCGCCGTGCTCGCGAACGGCCCCGAGGGGGCGTCCCGGGTGCCCATCCGGAGCGTGATCGCGTCGGGGTCGTCCGTCCCGATCGTGTCCTCGATCTGGGCCAGCAGCGCCTCCAGCCACATCGCGTCCGCGCCGCTGTTCCGCAGCGCCCGCGCCACCTGCAGCCGCGCCCCCAGCCTCGCCTCGTCGTGGGGGGCGAACTTCAGCGCCTGGTCGAGCAGGTTCCGCCCCCGGTCCGCCTGCCCCGACGCCGCCCGGAACGCCGCCCGGACCGCGTACCCCGCCGACCGCCGCTCTCGCGCCACCGACGCCGTCGTCACCTTCCCCACCAGGTCCGCCGCCCGCTCCCAGCGGCCCTCGCCCATCGCCCGCCACGCCCAGATCAGGCGCTCGTCCTGGACCCGGTCGGCCGGCCCCGTCATCGCCCCCAGCGCCTCGCCGAGCCCCTCCCACGCCGCGGCGTCCCCCGCCGCGTACAGCAGCTCCGCCCGCAGCACCGCCCCGTTGCCGGCCGCGATCTGCTGCTCGTACGCCGTCGCCGCCGCCCCCAGCGTCCCCGGCGGGAGCATCCCCTTGAGCTCGCGGAAGTACGCCCGCGACGCGTCCGGCGCGTCCCGCATCAGCGTCAGCTCCCCCGCCTCCCAGAGCAGCTCCGGCGGCAGCGGCGTCCCGTGGTTCCGCTCCCCCTGGCGGGCTGCGTCGAGCGCCTCCTTCGTCAGCTGCATCGCCATCCGGTAGTCGCCGCCGGCGCGCTGGATCCAGGCCAGGGCGCGGTACTTCCGGACGAACTCCGTCGACGTCTCCTCGGGCAGCGCCGCGAGGCTCTCCATCAGCGCCGTCCGCTGGGCCTCCGTCGTGGGCTGCAGCGCCGCGATGGACGTCGCTGCGATCCGCGCCTCGTGCCGCCCCCGCTGGTCCCCCGCCTGGGCCCGGAACTCCAGCAGCGCCCGCTCCAGCGCCCCCGAGTTGAGCGCCGTCTCCCCTGCGGACAGCCCCAGGGCGACCCCCAGCGTCCCCTTGTAGACGAGCCACCCGGCCCCCCCGATGGCCGCCAGCAGCAGCGCCGCGAGGAGCGACACCCCCGCCCGCCGGCGCCGCTGCGCCGCGAGGTAGCGGGAGACGATCGTCTCGCTCCCCGGCCGGTCCGTCCGCCGCCGCCGGTGCCCCCCCTCGGGGACGATGCCGCCGGACTCCTTCAGCGCCTGCGTGGTCAGCGACCCGCCCTCCCCCCAGCGCCCCCGGAGGAAGTCCTGCACGAACTCCGCCGTCGACGTCTTCTTCTCCTGCCAGTCGAGGACGTGCTGCAGCTCGACGGCGATGTCCGACGCCTCCCGCACCCGCGACGCGACGTCCCGGTCGAGCAGCCGCGCGATGACCGGCCCGAGCCCCGGGATCCGCTCGTCGACGTGCCGGATCTCCTCGTCCAGGGGGAGGTTCAGGACCCGCGTGATGATCTCCGGGATCGTCCGCCCCGCGAAGAGCAGCTTCCCCGTGACCATCTCGTAGAGGATGGTCCCGAGCGAGAAGAGATCGCTGCACGTCGGCAACGGCCGCATCCCCCGGAGCTGCTCCGGGCTCATGTACAGGGGCGTCCCCTTGGCGATGCCGGTGGCCGTCGTGTCGAAGAGGTTGGCGGTCGACTTCGCGATGCCGAAGTCCATGATCTTCGCGGTCCCCCCGCGCGTGATCATGATGTTGGACGGCTTGAGGTCGCGGTGGACGACCCCCGCCGGCTCGCTCGAGTCCGTGTTCGCCTCGAACTTGTGGGCGTAGCTGAGCCCCCGGCAGACCTGGATGGCGAGGTCCAGGGCGACCTCCTTGGGCACCTGCCAGCCGGTGTCGCGGGACTCCATGAGGACGTCGCCGAGGCTGACGCCGTCGATGAGCTCCATCGCGATGTAGTAGTGGTCGGAGTCCTCCCCGAGCTCGTAGATCTCGACGATGTTGGGGTGCTTCAGGAGCCCCCCGATGCGGGCCTCGTTGATGAGGCTGCGGACGTGCTCGCCCCCCTCCTCGCGGACGATCGAGTCCCGGATCTGCTTGATCGCGAGCTCCTTCTGGAACCCCATGGGGCCGTCGAGCCGCGCGCGGAAGACCTCCGCCATGCCGCCCTCACCGATGCGCTCGATCAAGGTGTATCGGCCCAGGCGGTTCAACGCGGACATTGTAGCGGCCCCCTCAAGCTCGCCCGTCTCCGCGCCGATACGGCGTCCATGCAGCGCGTCGTCCAGATCGTCCTCCTGCTCAGCCTCGTCGGGTGCGGGCCGGCTCTTCGTTATCGGCCGGCCGACACGCTTCCCCAGGACATGGTCGAGATCGGCGGCGGGTTCGCGGGCGCGGCGCGGGCCGAGTCGGGGGACTTCGGGGGGACCGAGCTGCAGGGCTGGGTGCGCGGCGGCGTCCACGACCGGGTCGAGCTCGGGGGGCGCTTCTGGACGTACTCCTTCGCCAGCTTCGGCGGCGCCTTCGAGATGCGCGCCCAGGTCCTCCGCGGGCCGGTCGACCTGTCGATCGACCTCGGCGCGCTGGCGGGGGCGTGCTGCGGGGCGGGGGAGGACAACAAGACGCTCGCGGCCGCGATCGGCGTCGACGCGGGGGTGACCCTGGGGAAGCGCTTCGGCGGCGTCCGCGGCCCGGCCTTCTACTTCGCCCCTCACCTCCAGTACTCGCGCGTCCTGCCGCTGGCGCAGGATTGGCCCGTCCAGCTGTACCTCCCGTTCGGCGCCGACATCCCGTTGGGGAAGTCTCCGCTCCACCTCCGCCCGGAGTTCTTCGCGGTCGCCCTCTTCCACGACGGCGGGGTCGTCAGGTGGCGGGTCGGCGGGGGCATCGGGCTGGCCCTGCAGGGGCCGTCGATCAAGGTCCTCCGCGAGCGCGCGAAGGCCAAGGCGAAGGGGGAGGACGACCCCGAGGCGGCGATGCGGAAGCGGTACGGGCTGGACAAGGCGGATGAATAGGGACGTTGCCGAGCGGCTCCTGCGCCGTTAGGTTCGCCCCGGAGTCCGCCATCAAACCGCTTCACGGAAACACGACCGGCCTCAAGCCGTCGGAGATCAAGAGCCTGCAGTACCTGTACCGGCGGCGCCTCGCCCCGGACCAGGTGATCTCGCCCGAGCTCGCCCGCAACCTGACCGAGCAGTCGCACAAGATCGGCCGCCAGGTCGGCGTGCTCGTGGACCGCCGCGGGATCGTGACGCACGTCATCGTGGGCGACACCCACAAGCTCTTCATCCCCGAGCTGGGCCGCGCCCGCGCCGGCTCCCGTCGCTTCCGCGGCCTCCGCCTGCTGCACACGCACGTGCTCGGCGAGCCGCTGTCGAAGGACGACCTCACGGATCTGTCGTTGCTCCGGCTGGACCTCGTCGCCGCGCTCCAGGTCGGTGACGGGGGCCTCCCCGGGACGCTCCAGTACGCGACGCTGCTCCCGCCCCGGGAGGCCGACGGCGCCGCCGAGCCGTACCGCACCGAGGGGCCGGTCCGGGTCCACGACCTGCACGAGGACTTCGGCGCCCTGATCGCCGCGCTGGAGGGCGAGTTCGCGACGGCGCGGGCGGCCGCCGAGGGGCGGACCGACGACCGGACCCGGGCGATCCTGGTGGGGGTGCAGGAGTCGAGCGACGGCCTCTCCGGAGTCGACCGCCGGATGGACGAGCTGGAGCGGCTGGCGGAGACGGCGGGGCTGCACGTCATCGACCGGATCGTCCAGCGGCGCCGCAAGGTCGACCCCAAGACGCTGATCGGCAAGGGGAAGCTGCAGGACCTGCTGGTCCGCTCGATGTACCTCGAGGCGGACCTGCTGGTGTTCGACCGGGACCTCAACCCGTCGCAGGGGCGGACGATCAGCGAGGCGACCGACCTGAAGGTCATCGACCGGACCCAGCTGATCCTCGACATCTTCGCCCAGCACGCGCTGAACAAGGACGGCCGGCTGCAGGTCGAGCTGGCGCAGCTGAAGTACCTGCTCCCGCGGCTCCGGGTGATGCAGAAGGGGCTCAGCCGGCTGACGGGCGGGATCGGGGGACGGGGGCCCGGCGAGACGAAGCTGGAGATCCGCGACCGGCGCGCCCGCGACCGGATCACGATGCTGAAGAAGCAGCTGACGAAGCTCAACGCCCGGCGCGAGCTGCGGCGCGGGCAGCGGAACCGGACGGGGGTCCCGGTGGCGGCGATCGTGGGCTACACGAACGCGGGCAAGTCGACGCTGCTGAACGCGCTCACGCGGTCGGACGTGATCGCGGAGGACAAGCTGTTCGCGACGCTGGACACGACGTCGCGGCGGATGCGGTTCCCGGACGCGCGCGAGGTGGTGATCACGGACACGGTCGGCTTCATCGAGCACCTCCCCAAGGACCTGATGCAGGCGTTCGCGGCGACGCTGGAGGAGCTCCACGACGCGGATCTCCTGGTGCACGTGATGGACGCGTCGGATCCCCACCTGGAGCTGCACAAGGCGGTGGTCGAGGAGGTGATCCGGGACCTCGGGCTGGCCGAGCTGCCGGTACTGCGGGTGCTCAACAAGGTCGACCTGCTGGACGACGAGGCGGCGGCGGCGGTGGTCACGGCCCAGGACGGCGTCGGCGTGAGCGCGCTGACCCGGAGCGGGCTGGAGCCGCTGATGCGGCAGCTCGAGGCGATGATGTGGCGCCAGGGGAGGGGCGACGTGCGGCCCGATTTCGTCAGGGCGCGCGAAGGGGCGTAAGATCAGGGGCGTGGCGGAAGGCCCCGACTTCGAGAGCAGCTACGACCACATGCAGGCCCAGGCGTCGGCGCTGCACGCCGGCGCGAAGCTGTTCGTCCTCACCGCCATGTTCGGGCTCGCGGGCGTCCTGTCGGTGATGTTCTACCTCTGGCGCGACTGGAAGCTGGGCTGGAACGTCCACCCCGCGTGGTGGGAGCCGGTCGTCGCGGGCGTGGTCGGGCTGCTGATCGGGCTGGGGCTGTCGCTGCCGTTCGCGGCGTGGTTCCGGCTGCAGGCGAACCTGACGCACGTCCAGCTCGCGATGGAGCGGCACACGAGGAAGTCGTCGCACAAGGCGGAGGAGACGGCGCGGTCGATCCGGGAGCTGGCGGACGCGGGGATGTCGGGGGAGTGGAGGATCGCCAACGCGACGAGCGGGCGGCTGGACGTCATCGGGCCCGTCGACGACGACTAGAAGCTCGTCTTTCGGTTCTCGTTCTCGTGGGCTCGTTCTCGTGGGCTCGTTCTCGTTCTCGTCCCCTCAGCCCCGCCCGAGCAACTTCGCGAGCATCCGGTTGACCCTCCCCAGGTACCTCCACGTCGGCGAGTTCCACACCTCCTCGAGCCGGTCCTGCAGCCGCGCCAGCTCCTGCCAGTAGTCCTCCAGGAAGTCCACCTGCACGCCCCCCGGCGACCGCGTCGGCGCCTCGATCCAGGCCAGCAGCGGCGCCGTCGTCGTCTCGATGGTGTACCGCTCCCGGAGCTTGCTCCACGGCGCGTCGCCGTTCGTGTCCAGCGCGATCGGCTCCCCCGCGGCGTGGCGCGTCGACAGCTGCAGGAGGACGTCCGCCACCGCCTGCGGGTCCCCCTCGGGGAGGCCGAAGAACATCGGGCAGCCCGCCAGCTCGTGCGTCAGGTCGCAGCCGTCCGTCGCCGCCACCGGGACCCCCCGCTCCAGCGCCTCCAGCACCCGCGTCCGCGCCCCGAACTCCGCCTCGTAGCAGTGGACGTCCACGAACAGGCAGAGGTGCGACGCCGCGAACACCGCCGGCAGCGTCTCCGTCGGGACCCACCCCAGGAAGTGGAACCGGTCCGCGTGCTGCGACGCCGTCGCGCGCTCCACGAAGCGGTGGTAGCTCGTCTCGTCGTGCCCCCGCAGCGCCCCGCCCGTGCTCACGAATCGGATCCGCGGGTCCTTCTCCATCGCCCGGAGGAGGCCGTCGATCATCGTCTCGCCGTCCAGCCACGTGTTGTAGCCGCCGCAGGCCAGCACCACGAACGCGTCCTCCGGCAGGTCCGGCAGCCCCCGCGGGCGGGGCGCCGTCGCCGGGTCGACCCCCGCCAGCAGCCCCTCCACCGAGCCCGGGACCACGTGCACCCACTCGTGCCCGATCGCGTCCCCCGTCATCCGCCCCGCGAGCCCCAGCGCCCCGATCAGCGCGCCCCGCTGGGCCCCCGAGATCGTCGAGAACCGGTCCCCCCGGGCCAGCGCCCAGCCGAGCATCTCGCGGTACCGGGCGATCGGGTCCGTCGAGCCGGTCCGGTACGCCCTCGCCTGGGCCTCCGACATCGGGTCCCCGGGGACGTCGATCCAGAGCGGTTCGTCGCCCGCCGCCCGCGCCCCCGCCGCCATCGGCAGGAACGGCCCCGCCGTCACCGTCACGTCCGGCATGAAGTTGCCGCGCAGGTCGCGGAGCATCAGGAACCGGCCGGGCTCGTCGGGGCGGACCACGGCGTAGCGGAACGAGCGCGCCCCCGCGTTCGTGTCCACGCTCAGCTCCAGCGTCTCGCCCTGCCCCGGGACCTCGCCCGCGTCCGCCTCCCGGGACGTCAGGCAGGCCAGCGTGACCTCGTGCCCCGCCGCCAACAGGGGGAGCAGGAACTGCCGCGTCCGGAGCGCCGGGAACCCCATCTCGCGGGGGTTGAGCATGGGCAGCGGGCCCGTCCCGATGAGGAAGACGCGGGCCACGTCACTCCTCCGGGAGGGCTTCGGAGTCGCCCCGCACGTGGCGGACGAGCCCCCACGCGTGGGGCAGCTCCATGACGCCGTGGTCCTCGCGCGGGCACGTCACCGAGATCTCGTACAGCTGGTTGTGCCAGACGTGGGGGCGGATGTGCTGCTTGTCGTACAGCGCCACGCTGATGCGGTACTTCCCCGACAGCAGCGGCATCGCGGGGTAGTGGATGAAGAACGTGTAGACGCCGTCGTACGTCCCCTCCATCCGCTCGACGCCGTCGAAGCGCGTGTTCGGGCCGTAGATGTAGACGTCATCGTTGCGGAAGAGCGCGACCCCGAGGATCGGGTTCTCCACCGGCTCCAGCGTCTTGAACGTCGTCGCGATGGTGACGGGGTCGCCGGTGGTGAACTCCGACGTCTCGTTCCCCTCGGCGTCCAGCGTCTGGACCCGGAGGATGCGGACCTCCCCCGTGCCCGTGATGATCGGCCGTTCGCCGTGCGTGTCCTCGTAGTTCTGGACGGACTCGTCCTTCGCCCACTCCTCCTCGGCGTCGGGCCGGCGGAGGGCGCGGTCGAGGACGGCGTGCAGGTCGGGGTCCTCGTCGGTGCAGAAGTACGGCAGCTCGGGCAGCTCGGGCTCGGCCGGGGCGGGGACGAGGTGGCCCGCGTCCTCCTTCACGCGGGCGGCCATGGCCCGGCTGTGGGGGGAGTCGGCGCCGCCGAAGATCCGCGCCTTGATCCGCCCCTCGCGGTCCCGCGCGACGTCGACGTAGGCGTTGACGACCTCCTGCGTGTCCCCCGCCGCGACCACCCGCCCCGCGTGCAGCCAGACGACCTCGGAGCAGAGCGACCGGATGGAGTGGAGGTCGTGCGAGACGAGGACGAGCGTCTTGTTGGCGCCGATGAACTCCTCGATCTTCCGGATGCACTTCCGCTGGAAGTACTGGTCGCCCACGGCGAGCACCTCGTCGATGAAGATCACGTCGTAGTTCATGTGCACCGCGATCGAGAACGCGAGCCGCAGCTGCATTCCCGAGCTGTAGGTGCGGACGGGGAACTCGATGAAGTCCTCGAGCTCGGCGAACTCGATGATCCGGGGCGCGATCTCGGCCATCCGCTCGTCCCCGATGCCCATCACCGAGCAGGACAGGGCGATGTTCTCGCGGCCGTTGAAGTCGGGGTGGAAGCCGAGGTCCATGTCGAGCAGGCCGGGGCGGCGGGCGTGGACCTGGAGCTGCCCCTCGGTCGGCTGCGACACCCCCGACATCAGCCGGATCAGCGTCGACTTCCCGGCCCCGTTGGCGCCGACGACGCCGAAGCACCGGCCGCGCGGGATCTCGAACGAGACGTCCCGAAGCGCCCAGAACTCGACGTGGTGCTTCCGGTTCCCGAGGAACTCCCAGATCCGGCCCCGGTCGGACTGGTAGATGTCGAACCGCTTCCCCAGCCCCCGGGCGACCACCGCGTAGGGGGACGCATCGGGCCGGGTGCGGGCGGTCACCGCCGCCTGGGATCGTGCGAGGATCGGCAAGCCACCCCGCAGGATAGCCGAGCCGGGGCCGCCGTCGCTCAGTACGCGTCGGCGCTCAGTCCGGCTCCGACCCGCACCGTCCAGAGGGTCGAGAGGTAGGAGTCACCTTCGAGGTTGAGGTCGCCGACGACGCCGCCGTCGGCGTAGACCACGAACATGGGGAGGCCGTCGGGCCACCGGGCCGCGACGTCGCCGAGGCGCGCCTCGTCCTCGAGCCAACCGTCGGGCCGGATCGTGGCGACGTGCAGCACCTCGTAGCCCGCCGCGGCGTACCGGTCGAGGACGTCGGCGGCGAGCAGACCGTCCGCCCCCACCGCCGCGCCGGCCTCGAGCGCGTCGAGCGCGGGGACGAGGTGGAGCGAGCGGAAGTCCGCGGGCTCGGCCACGTCCTTCGGGGCCGCCAGGAACGACAGGTCGATCGCCTCGTCGAGGTCCGTGCAGCCGTCCTCGTATTCGTCGGGGGGGAGGAGGTGGGCGGACTCGATGCGGAGGCGGCCGAGGCACTCCTCGCACGGCGTCGTCATCGCCTCGCCGAAGCGGATGCGGCCTTCGAACGCGACCCGCTGGCGGCAGGCCACGTCGACCGCGTCGAGGTCGTTCCAGTACAGCAGGTGGAAGGTGCCTTCGAGCACGGTCGTGGCCGCCTCGGGGGACCAGTCCGTGAGCTCGCCGTGGATCGAGGCGGCGAAGGTGACGGCGGTGATCCCGGCCGGCTCCGCGCTGTCGTCGTCGTCGCCGGCGACGCTGTCGTCGTCGTCCCCGGCCGAGTCGTCGTCGTCGTCGGGCGCGGGGCACGCCGCCAGCGCGACGCACAGCGCCGTCCAGAGCCACCACCGCCGGGTCCGCGCAGCCATCTCCGCCTTGGAGGGTAGCGGCCGGCTCGATCGCCGCAAGGGTCGCCCCCCGCACGTGTCCCCGGGCGCCTGCTAGCTTGCGCCGATGCAGGGCAAGGTCATCCTGGTCACGGGGGCGAACTCGGGCATCGGCAAGGAGACGGCGCGGGAGCTGGCGCGGCGGGGGGCGACGGTCGTCGTCGGCGCCCGGAGCGAGCCCAAGGGCAAGGCCGCCGCCCAGGAGATCGCCGCCTCCACGGGGCGGGACGACGTCGGGCTGCTCCTCGTCGACCTCGCGGACCTCGACTCGGTGCGCGCCGCCGCGGCGGACTTCGAGGCCCGCTACGACCGCCTCGACGTGCTCGTCAACAACGCGGGCCTCGTCCTGATGGACCGGCGGACCACGAAGCACGGCCACGAGTCGACGTTCGGCATCAACCACCTGGGGCCGTTCCTGCTCACGGAGCTGCTCAAGGCGCGGCTGACCGCGGCGGCGCCCGCGCGGGTGGTCAACCTGAGCTCGGGCGGCCACTCGATGAGCCGGGGCCTCGACTGGGACGACCTCCACCGCGAGCAGAAGGGCTACGGCGGTCTGGCCGCGTACGGCGACAGCAAGCTGTGCAACATCCTCCACGCCAAGGAGCTCAACCGCCGCTGGGCGGGGAGCGGCGTGACGGCCTACGCGGTCCACCCCGGGGTGGTGCGTACCGGCTTCGCGGCGGACGGCGACGCCCCCGGCTGGTTCGGCTGGCTGATCGCCGCGACGAAGTGGTTCTACCTGACCCCCGCGAAGGGGGCGCGGACGTCGATCCACTGCGCCACGGCGCCGCTGGAGCAGCTCGAGCCGGGGGGCTACTACGCGAAGTCGCGCCGCGCCCGGGAGACGACGTACGCGCAGGACACGGACGCTGCGGCGAAGCTGTGGGACGTCTCCCTGGAGCTCACCGGGGCGTCCCCGTGACGACCGCGTTCGTCGCCGGCGCGACGGGGCTGGTGGGGCGGGAGGTGGTCCGCGCGCTGCGCGAGCGCGACGTCGCCGCCCACGCCCACGTGCGGCCCGCCTCGTCCCGCCTCGACGACTGGCGGGCCCGCTTCGAGGGGCTCGGCGCGACCGTGGACGCGACCCCCTGGGAGGCCGACGCGATGGGGGCGACGATCGCCCGCGTCGGCCCCGACGTCGTCTTCGCGCTCCTCGGCACGACCCAGGCGCGGCAGCGGCGGGTCGCGTCCGCGGGCGGGGACGCGGCCGCGAACACCTACGAGGCGGTCGACTACGGCCTGACGAAGCTCCTGCTCGACGCGGTCACGGCGGGCGCGCCGGGGGCCCGGTTCGTCTACCTCAGCGCGATCGGCGCCGACGGCGGGCGCGGCGCCTACATGGCGGTCCGCAAGCGGCTCGAGGGGCACCTCCGCGAGGGGGACGTCCCGTGGACGGTGGCCCGCCCCTCGTTCATCCTCGGCGACCGCGACGAGGAGCGGAAGGGCGAGGCGCTCGGGGCCGCGGTGACGGACCTCGGGCTCTCGATCGCGGGGCTCCTGGGAGCGGGCCGGATGAAGGCGCGCTACGCCTCGATCCAGGCTCCGGAGCTGGCGCGCGGGCTGGTCCGGCTCGGGCTCGATCCGGAGGCGGCGGGGCAGGTCTACGAGACGGACGCGCTACGGGGCTGAGTCGTCGTCGTCGCCCATCGTGGGCTCGCCGAAGCCGAGCTGGGAGACCTCCGGCCAGATCATCCCGATCGTGTCCTGCAGCGGCTGGCAAGGCTCGATCGCGACGGACTGGGTCTCGGTGCTCAGGAGCAGCTGCGAGTAGGGGAACGTGTCCGGCGCCCGGGCGACGGTGCCGAACATGGTCACCTGCGCGTCCGCCCCCGTCGAGCCCATCGACTCCCAGTCGGGGACCGCGTAGCCGACCTGGAGCGACCCCGCGCCGGCGAGGCCGATCTCCTCCTGGGACGTGTAGTGGTGGTAGTAGCGGTGGGTCGCCGCGGACAGCGCCAGCGCCCCCCGGTCGGGGTACGTCTCCCGCCCGCTCTCGAACTCCTCGACGAGCTGGGACAGCGCCAGCGCGCAGCCGGTGAGGGGGTTGAGGTCCTGACCCACCCAGCTGCCGTCCCCGCCGTCGGGGAGGATGCCGTCGCCGTGGCGCGACCGCTCGTAGATCCGGCTGACGTAGCTCGAGGGGACGAGCAGCTCGCCGCCGGCGTACTCCGTGGGCTCGGCGCCGTAGGGCGCGGCCCGGAACATGCCGTTGGTCGGACCCCCGTCGCCGACGTCGAGCAGCGCCTCCACCGCGCGGTAGCTCCCGGCCCCCCCGAACGCGTCCGCGGCGGCGCCGTCGACGGTCTGGCAGACGTACTGGAACCAGTTCGCGGGTTGCTCGGCGGCGGGGAGGGCGAGCACCTCCTCGAGGTAGTCCTGGGCCTCCGCGACCGCCCCCAGGTACGCGGCGTAGCCGTCGCAGGAGATCGGCTCGGGGGAGCTGACGAGGCTGACGGACAGGAGGTCCCGCGAGGGCGTGGAGTCGGTGAGGTGGCGGGCGCCGAAGGCGACGACGCTGATGGCCTCGCCGCTGCTGAACGTCGTCCCCCCCTCGCCGTTGTCGATGGGGCCCCACCAGCTCTGCACGGGGGTCCCCTCCGCTACGCACCCGGCCAGCGCGACGGCGACCGCGACGAGGCTCCAGCGATGCAGTCGACGTGTCCGGCTCATCGGGTCTTCAGCGCTCCCCACCGCAGCGTCCGCAGCCGCCGATCCTACCAGTTCGAAGCGCGTCACTGCCGCTCCGGGACGCGGGCGCGGGGGGCGGCGAGGGCCTCGGCGAGCTCGCGCTCGGCGGCGGCGTGGGACTTCAGGCCGCCGACGGCCGCCTGCAGCTCGGCGAGGGCGCGCCCCTTGTCGGTGCCGATGGCGAGGGTCGCCACCGAGGCCTGGACCGAGGCGCACTGAGCGAGGAACTCGTCCCGGCGGCCGTCCAGCTCGGTCAGCGCCTTCTCCAGGCGCGCGCCTGCGTCGGAGCCGCGGTCGGGGAGGTTGTTCAGCGCCGCCATGAGCCCGTCCCGCTGCTCCTCTGCGCGGAGGGTCTCGTCCAGCGCCGCCTTCAGCGCGGCGGTGAGCTCGACCTTGGTGGTGTCCTCGACGCCGGGGGAGCCGAACACCGCGTCGCGGGCGGTCTCGTAGGCCGCCTCCAGGCGCCGGTCGCCGGACCCCGACAGGGGCGCGATCGCCCGCCCCGGCCCGCCCGTGACGCGCGCTCCGATCGCCGCGGCGGCGCCGAACAGGCCGGCGGTCACGGCGAAGACGCCCCCGAGCAGGTTCTGGCCCACGCCGAAGCAGAAGCCGGCCACGCCGAGCATGGAGAAGCCGCCGGCGAGCCCCAGGGCGAGCCACGTCCCCCGGGACCCCGCGATCGACTTGTCGTCGCTCCGCCCGGTCCGCCCGGCGGCCCGCGCGGCGGCCGCGTCGAGGCGCTCGCTCCTGCCCTGGTCATCGAACCCCACGGCGGACATATACACTGACGGCCGTGGGCGGGTACTTCACCCTGGTCCGATCGTTCGTCCTCAAGGACATCCGGACGCGGTACGTCGGCTCGTTGATGGGCTTCTTCTGGACGGTGGTCCACCCCCTCCTCGAGCTGCTCATCTACACGTTCGTCTTCACCGTGATCCTCCGCGTCAGCTTCGAGGACCACTACAGCGTGGGGACCAACGCGCTCTTCCTCTTCGCGGGGATGGTGCCCTGGTTCAGCGTGTCGGAGTCGCTGACCCGGTCGACGGTCTCGATCCGCGAGAACGCCCACCTCATCAAGCGGGTCCGCTTCCCCGCGAGCGTCCTCCCGACCTACATCAACCTCTCCGAGGGCTTCAACCAGCTCATCCGGTTCGCGCTCCTCTTCATCGCCGCCATCGCCGTCGGCCAGGGGCTGACCTGGCACCTCCTGATCCTCGTCCCGGTGCTCGCGCTGCAGCTGCTCTTCACGCAGGGTCTGTCGATGTTCCTCGCGGCGACGCAGGTCTTCTTCAAGGACACCCAGCACCTGCTCGCGCCGCTGCTGATGATCTGGCTCTTCATCACGCCGATCTTCTACCCGGCGCGCTACTTCCCGACCGAGTTCAGCCCGATCCTGATGCTCAACCCGCTGAGCCACCTGGTCGGGATCTACCGCGAGCTCATCCTCAACCACCGCCTCCCTCACTGGGGCTCCGTCGTCATCTTCGCGACGTGCGCGGGGCTCGCGTGGACGCTCGGCAGCCTCCTCTTCAAGCGCCACTGCGCGCGCTTCCCGGACCTCGTCTGAGCACCTTCGACCGGTCGCTGACGGGGCTCGGGACGGGCGCCGGGGAGGTCGACGTCGCGCACCGCGAGGAGGCGGCGCGGGCCCGCGCGATCGGGGCGATCCTCGCGGTCCTCGCGATCTTCACGCTGTCGTTCCTCCCCTTCATCGGAGGCGCCGTCTGGCTCCGCGTGCTCACGGGGGGGACGCTGCTCCTGCTCGCGGCGACGGGGGCGGTGGTGAGCCTGCTCGCGCGGGATCCGGGACGCTACGGGCCGTGGGCGTTCCGGGCGTTCGGCGTCTCCGCCGTCCTCTGCTCGGTGGCGGTGCAGTACCACCTCGGCGTGTTCTCCCCGACGCCGCTGGCGGTGACCCTCGGCATCGCCTTCTTCGGCCAGGGGCAGGACCGCTGGGCGGTCCCCATCTGCGCCTCCGCCATCGCCGGCTACGCCGTCCTGACCGCGCTGATCGTGTTCGGGATCGTCCCCGACCTCGGGGTCTTCCCGGGGGACGCGGCCCCCCTGTGGGCGCGCGTGTTCATGCTCCTCATCGTCCCCACGGTGCTCGGCCTGACCCTCTTCCAGGCCCGCGTGAGCCGGCAGGCGGTGCTCGACGCGATGGACAACGCGGCCGCGGCGGCGCGCGCGGCGCGGGCCCAGGAGGCGCAGGCGGACGAGCTCCGGGCCCAGCTCGACCAGGCGCTCGCCCCGGGCCGCAAGGGCCACTACACGGGCCGGCGGGCGGGGCGGTGGTCTCTGAGCGAGCTGCTCGGCCGCGGCGCGATGGCCGAGGTCTACGCCGCGGACGACGCCCAGACGGGCCAGGCCGCGGCGGTCAAGCTGCTGTACCCCCACCTCGTCACCGAGGAGAAGCAGCTCCAGCGGTTCGCCCGGGAGGGGGAGATCGCGGCGCAGCTCAGCTCGCCGCACCTGGTGCAGGTCTTCGACGTCGGCCGGGCCCACGACGGCGCGCCGTTCCTGGCGATGGAGCGGCTGCACGGGGACGACCTCGCGGGGTTGCTCCGGAAGGGGCGGCTGTCGCTGGACGAGGTCGGGGTGCTGCTCGCCCACGCCGGCGCCGGGCTGGACGCGGTGCACGCGGCGGGGATCGTCCACCGGGACCTCAAGCCGGGGAACGTCTTCCGGGCGCAGCTCGCCGGCGGCGACGTCACCTGGAAGCTGCTCGACTTCGGCATCAGCAAGTTCGCCGCGAGCAACGCGACGCTGACGGAGGGAGACCTCATCGGGACCCCCGCGTACATGCCCCCGGAGCAGGCTCGGGGGGAGTCGGTCGGCCCGGCGTGCGACGTCTACGGGCTCGGAGGGGTCGCCTACCGGGCGATCACCGGTCAGCCGCCGTTCCGGGGCCGGGGGGTCACCGCGGTGCTCGCCAAGGTGCTCGAGTCCCGCCCGGTCCGGCCGTCGGACCTCGTGCCGTCGGTGCCCGCATCGGTGGAGGGTGTGCTGGCGGTGTCGATGGCTCCCGATCGGCGCTCCGGTACGCGGGGGGAGCGGAGCTGGCGGCGGCCTTCGCGTCGGCCGCCGCGGGGGTCCTCCCGGTGGACGAAGCGGCGCGCGCGGCCGGGGTCCTGCAGCGCTGGCCGTGGCGGCGGCTGTAGTGACGAGGACGAGGGCGAGGCCGCTTTCGATTGACGAACTCCCCCCGGCCCGGTTCAATGACGGTCTCTCTTTTGGCCCATGAACACGGCCCCGGGAGCGCGAAATGACGCAACGCTGGACCCCTGGCAAGCAGGCGACGCACATCGGTGTCATCGAAGGCATCGTCGTCGACAACAAGGACCCCGAGGGCATCGGGCGGGTCCTCGTGAAGTACCCCTGGCTGCCCAACGAGACGAAGTCCGCGTGGGCGCGGATGTCCACGCCGATGGCGGGCAACAAGATGGGGTTCGTCATCTACCCGGAGAAGGACGACGAGGTCCTCCTGGACTTCGTCAACGGCAACATCCACGAGCCGATCATCGTCGGCAGCCTCTACAACGGGAAGGACAAGCCCCCCTTCGACAACGCCGACGGCAAGAACAACATCCGCACGTTCGTCAGCCGCTCCGGCCACGTCTTCGAGGTCGACGACACCGACGGCGCCGAGAAGATCACCATCACCGACAAGTCCGGCGGCCTCATCATCGAGATGGACTCCGCCGGCGAGACGATCACCATCACCTCGTCCAAGGACGTCACCATCAAGGCCGGCGCCAACTTCTCCGTCGAGGCGAAGGACATCGAGATGAAGGCCGGCTCGAACATCAACCTGAAGGCCGGCAGCAACCTCGAGGCCTCGGCGAGCAGCTCCGCCGACGTCAAGGCCGGCTCTCAGGTCAACGTCCAGGGCGCGACCATCAACCTCAACTGAACGGCGGATCCCCGTGTCCATCCACAAGATGATCCAGCCGGAGACCCTGGCCGAGCGCATCCACGGGCTGCAGTGCGGCCTCGTCACCGACAACAAGGACCCCGAGGGGATCTACCGGGTCCAGGTGAAGTTCGTCCGCCCCAACGGCGAGATCAAGTCCGCGTGGGCCCGCATGTGCACCCGCATGGGGGGCAAGGAGATGGGCATCGCGTGCCTCCCCGAGAAGGACGACGAGGTGCTGCTGAAGTTCGTCGGCGGCCACCCCGACCTGCCCGTCATCATCGGCGCCGTCCACAACGGCAAGGACAAGATCCCGTTCGACAACAGCGACGGCAAGAACGACGAGCGCATCTTCTACAGCCGCTCCGACCACCACGTGATCTTCAACGACGGCGACGGCGCCGAGTTCATCCAGTGCGAGACGAAGGGCGGCAAGACGAACGTCGAGATGAAGACCGCCGACGAGCTCATCCACATGGAGGCGAAGAAGGACGTCATCTGGAAGATCGGCAACAAGCTGACCGTCGAGGCCGACACGGACATCTCGATGGAGGCGTCCGCCAGCTACACCCACCAGGCCGGGTCCGCCCAGACGATCGAGGCCGACAGCAACATCGACATCAAGGGCTCCGCCGGCGTCAACATCACCTCCGCGGCCGTCTCCTTCAAGGCGTGACCGACGACGACCTCGGTCTCCGTCAGAAAGTACGCGCGCGCGCGCGTGAGCGGCTCGCCGACCGGGGCCCCGTGGGCGTCGGGACGTTCCCCGAGCGGCACCGCGCTCCCGGGGACGAGGTCGCTGCACGGCAGGCCCGCCGCGACGCGCCGGGGGTCCTCGACGTCACCTTCGATCGCCCTGGATTGGCGAACTTCCGGGACATGCGGCATGATCCCGGCCCCTGGGCGGGGAGCGCGAACGAGTTGCTCCCCGTCTCGTGGTTTTTGCTCTGGAGGAGCAACGTCGGCTGGGTCCCGGATCCGGCCGCAATGAGAAGGGAGAGCGGCGGTAGAGGGCGCGTAGCGACGGGGACCATCTCTCGACAGCCCCTGGAGCGTCCGGTCAGGCCTCTACCCCGCGAGTTCGTTCACAAACCCGCGCGACAGCGCACCCGCCCTGGGGACCTGGCAGTTCTCAGGGCCAAACCGGATAGAGAGGACTGAACCGGATGCCGAATTACCAGACCCCAGGCGTCTACATCCAGGAGATCGAGTCGGGCAGCAAGCCCCTGGAGGCCGTCTCGACGAGCAACGCCGGGTTCATCGGGGTGATCCCGATCTCCGCGTTCAGTGAGATCCGCTGGGCGAACAGCAAGGGTGAGGACCAGCTCAAGCGCCTCCCCGAGAGCACCGTCAAGGACGACAAGGCCAAGGTCGAGGACGTCGAAGGGCTCGTCGCGGGCCTCGGTCTCGACACCAGCGACGTCTCCAACGTCGGCGACTTCACCGCGCTCTTCGGCGTCAAGCCGAAGGTCACCGTCAAGGGCGATGTCGCCACCATCGAGGTGGGCAAGGGCAAGGTCGAGGCGGCGGCGACCGAGGTCGACAAGCAGGGCAACATCCTGACCAAGAACAAGACCCGCGTGGCCAGCCTGATCGACGAGATCACGACGGCCGGCGCGCTCGCGAAGTACACGCCCTCGTCCGTGCCCGAGGTCATCGGCGCGTTCGGCGGCAGCGAGGTCAAGGTCGCCGGCGGCCTGACCCGGTTCTCGGTGGGCCCGACCAAGGTCACGAACCCGACGCAGTTCAACAACTTCATGCGGAAGTTCTTCGAGACGCTCCAGATCGAGCTGTACGGGAACACGGCGCTGCGTTCGAACCCCGAGGCGCTGGAGGCGGCGTACCTGACCTTCCTGAACAACAAGGAGGTCTTCAACTTCGTGATGTCGGTGTCCGGGTTCTTCAAGAACGGCGGCGGCATCGCCTACCCGTACCTGCTGTGCGCCGAGGACAGCGGCATCCCGCTGACGAACCCGTCCAAGCCGCGCGAGGGGCTGGGTGCGTTCGACGACCTCGAGAACGACCTGCAGATCCTGGCGGGTCCGGGCCTGAGCCCCAACCAGCAGAAGGAGGTCCTGGAGTACTGCGAGATGCGGTTCGACTGCTTCGCGATCCTCGACGGCCCCAAGGACCGTCAGCAGGGCGAGGAGATCGAGAAGAACGGTCTGCTGCCGGCGTCGGACAAGGGGTTCGGCGCGATGTACGTGCCGTGGCTGAAGGTGGCGAACCCGTTCCAGGACAAGGAGAAGACGTACAGCGACGAGGTGCTCGTGCCGCCGTCCGGCTTCATGGCGGGCATCTACGCGCGGGTCGACGGCACGCGCGGCGTGCACAAGGCGCCGGCGAACGAGACGGTCGCGGGCATCACGGGCCTGGCGTACTCGATCAACGCGCGGGAGCAGGCGGCGTACAACGTGCGCGGCATCAACTGCATCCGCGACTTCGGCGGCCGCGGCATCCGCGTCTGGGGCGCCCGCACGCTGTCGACGCTGAGCAACCCGAGCTGGAAGTACATCAACGTCCGGCGGCTGTTCATCATGATCGAGAAGACGATCCAGCTGGGGAGCCAGTGGGCCGTCTTCGAGCCGAACGACCACCGCCTGTGGGCGCGCCTGAAGCGGAACATCTGGGCGTTCCTGAGCCGCGTGTGGGCGTCCGGCGCCCTGGTCGGCAAGACCGCCGAGGAGGCCTTCTACGTCAAGTGCGACGAGGAGACCAACCCGACGGAGGAGGTCGACGCCGGCTACGTGAACATCGAGATCGGCATCTGCCCGGTGAAGCCCGCTGAGTTCGTCGTCTTCAAGATCGGCCAGTGGGACGGCGGCGCACGCGTTTCCGAGTAGATGTAGGAATTTCGGGCTGGCCGATTTAGGTTTGGCCTGATTCAATTGGGATCCCTCGGGGGTTTTCCCCGGGGGGCCCACATAACGCCATTACGAATGGAGACTCACGATGGCGAACCCCGGATCCTCCGAAGAACTCTTCGGTGCGTTCAACTTCCTCCTCGAGATCGAGGGGGTCACTGGTGACACGTCCAGCATCGTCGGCGGCTTCAAGTCCGTCAGCGGCATGGATTCCTCGACCGAGGTCGTGGAGTTCAAGCAGGGCAACGACGTCCGCGTGCGGAAGAAGCCCGGCCGGACCACCTACTCCAACATCACGCTCGAGCGCGGCTACACCGCGACCGACGACCTGTGGGAGTGGCGGAAGAACATCGAGGAGGGGAAGATCGATCGTCGCTCCGGCGCCGTGATCATCCTCGACAACGACGGTTCGACCGAGGTGGCCCGCTACGAGTTCTTCGAGGGCTGGCCCTGCAAGTGGAACGTGCCGGACTTCGGCGCCGACCAGAGCGGCATGGCGATCGAGAAGATCGAGATCGCCGTGGAGCAGGTCAAGCGCTCGTAGACAACCCGAGTGCCCCGCGCGGTCCGGTAGTCGGCCCGCGCGGGGCATCTCCCTTTCCCGGCTGAAACCGGGCCCCGGGAGTGACCATGAGCAACGACCACAACAACGCCGAGCTCGACACCAGCAAGCTGCTGGGGAACTTCCAGTTCCTGTTCGAGATCGAGACCCTCAACCACGACGACCGCAAGATCGTCGGCGGCTTCAACTCGATCTCCGGCGGCGGCGTCAAGATCGAGAAGCGGGACATCACGCACGGTGATGACCCCTACAAGCGGCACATGCCCGGCATCGTGGAGTACGAGAACATCACGCTGTCGCGCGGCATGACCGACAACAAGGACCTCTTCGACTGGTTCAAGAACGTCCGCGACGGCAAGGACGACCGCCGGTCGGGCTCGATCATCATCCTCGAGAACGACTACGACGAAGGTCGTCGGTTCGACTTCTACGGGGCCTACCCGACCAGCTTCTCCGGCGTCGAGCTCAGCAGCGACAGCTCGGCGATGGCGCTCGAGAAGTTCGAGCTGTGCGTCGAACGCACCGAGTGGAAGTAGGAGGCCGCCATGGGTTCGGAGAACACCAACACCGCTGACCACGGCGTCGGCTACCTCGGCACGCACCGGTTCCTCATCGAGCTGGACGGCGTGACGGTCGCCAGCTTCCGGACGATGTCCGGTCTGAGCAGCAAGCAGGACGTCATCGAGTACAAGCTGGGCGGGGATCGCTCCGTCCGGCGCAAGCCCGGTCGCGTCAGCTTCAACAACATCACGCTGGAGCGAGGGTTCTCGACCGACACGGCCCTGGCGGAGTGGCGGCAGAACATCATCGACGGCAAGAAGCAGAACGACAAGCTGAAGGAAGACCGCCGCTCCGGCGCGATCGTCTACCTGAACGCTGACGGCTCCGAGGCCCTCCGCTACAACTTCTTCCGGGCGTGGCCGGTGAGCTGGGAGGGCCCCGGCCTGAACGCGACGGGAAACGACCTGGCGATCGAGAAGCTGGAGCTCGCGGTCGAGTGGATCCAGATCGAGACCAGCTGACGCAGACGCTGAAGAGGGACCCATGGAGCTGAAGACCGAGTACGAGTTCACCCTGCCCAAGGGGTACATCGACAAGGAGGGCAACCTCCACCGGACCGGGGTGATGCGCCTGGCGAACGCCAAGGACGAGATCATCCCGCTGACCGACCCCCGGGTGGCGCGGAACAAGGCCTACATGATCATCGTCCTGCTGAGCCGCGTGGTGACGCGGCTGGGGACGATGGAGAAGCTGAACACCGGCGTGATCGAGAACCTCTTCGCGGCGGACCTCCGCTACCTGGAGGAGCTCTACAACCGGATCAACGAAGACGAGGTGGCGGTCACGGTGAAGTGCCCCGAGTGCGGCGCGAGCTTCGAGAAGGAGTTCGCGAGCCTGGGGGAATAGTCCGCTACCCCCTGGACCGCCTTCGCCAGGAGGTAGCGTACATCGCGTACCACTTCCACTGGTCGCCGGACGACATCATGGAGATGCCCCACAAGCAGAGGC
The DNA here is from genome assembly GCA_964344575.1 of uncultured Rickettsiales bacterium. GTDB lineage: Bacteria > Myxococcota_A > UBA796 > UBA9615 > UBA9615 > JAAESI01. The sequence goes on from CAYFOA010000037.1 coordinate 36,684, forward strand.
ACGAGTGGGCCAAGGAGATCGGGACGATCAACCAGCGGATCAACAAGTCCTTCGGCAGCTAGATGAACTTCCTCGACATCGACAAGAACGCGGATCTCCGCCCCGGCCTCATCCTCGGGATGCCGGATCCGGAGCCCGTCGAGGCGGTCGAGATCCGGACGGACGTCGCCTGCTTCCTGCGCGTCCGCCACAGCGCCGAAGAGCTCGAGTTCCTCCCCGGGGTCGCAGAGGACGAGCCGGGCGCGATCAAGAAGGTCTTCGTGGCGGACCTCCCCGGCAGCCCCGACGGGGACGTCTGCACGTTCCGGATGACCCACCACGAGCTGGACTCGTGGGTCGAGGACGCGTTCCGGGGCGAGTTCCGGACCCGCCACAGCGCCGGCGCGCGGCTCTACTTCGAGAACGGCGGCCGCCGCCTCCACCTCGTCGACGTGGACTTCTGGATCCCGCCCTTCGACCCGTCGCAGCTGCACGAGTCCGAGGATCCCGAGGCGATCGCCGAGGAGCGGCTCGAGGCGGGGTTCCTGGCCTTCTACAACTGGGCGCTGGAGCGGCTGGACGACTTCGGCAAGGGCGAGATCAACCAGATCGCGGTCCCCGAGCTGTGGACCTCGCACGTCCACCTGCTGCCCGAGGTGTGGGCGATGATCGCCTGCTACTGCCGGGTCTACGGCAACCGGTTCCTGCTCGCGGACTCCGCCCCTCCGCTGGCGGTGCTCCAGCAGGCGGAGCAGGTGCGGGCGGCGGCTCACGGCTACACGCTGTCGGAGGACGAGGTGACGGCGGCGGCGCTGGTGCCGTGGTTCCGGCCCGAGCAGTGGGCCCACCGCGAGGACGTCCCCGTGGAGGTCGCGCTGACCCTGGACGCGCTGCACGCCACGAAGGACTTCGTCCACACCGGCGGCACCGTGTACCCGCGGGACGTCGGCGTGGTCCGGCCCGATCTCGAGAAGGGGCGGACGCCGTCCCGGGAGGAGCGGGAGATCCTGTCCTGCTTCGGGCTGTACTGGCCGTGGGTCCAGAGCCTGCGCGGCGTGGCCCTCCCGCCCAGCGCGGCCATCGGCGGGGTCTACGCGCGCAGCGACGAGGAGAACGCGCCGGTGGGGGTCCGCAAGCCGCCCGCGAACGAGCGGGTCAAGGCGATCATGGACCTCGCCCTGCACGTCGACGAGCGACCCCAGAACCTGCTCCGGCGGGAGGGCGTGAACCTCCTCCAGCAGCGGGTCGGCAAGGGCATCGTCGTGTGGGGCGCGCGGACGCAGTGCGAGGACGAGCTCTGGCGGTTCGTCAACGTCCGCCGCCTCATCGGGTACATCGGCAAGCAGATCCAGGTGGACAACCAGTGGGCGGTGTTCGAGAACAACACCGGCGACCTGCGCGCGACCGTGGCGCGGGACGTCCGGTATTTCCTCCAGGACATGTGGCAAAAGGGCGCGCTGGCCGGCGAAACGGCGGAACACGCGTTCCGGGTCGTGTGTACCGAGGAAAACAACCCAACAGCGGTCGTCGATCAGGGTATTCTCGTCGTGGATGTCTGGGTCAATCCGGTCCAGACCAACGAGTTCGTCCACTTGCAGTTGACGTACGGAGACGCACTGGTCGAGTAAAGCCAGACATCAAGACGCCTTCTTCTCGGAGAAAAACGAGCCATGGCGCAGCGAAGCGACCCCATCGAGAGCTACGGCGCCGATCCGATCGGCGGATTCAACTTCTACGTCGAAGTGGACGGCGCGGGTGACATCCGCGCGCGGTTCACCGAAGTCAGCGGCCTCAAAGGCGAGGTCGAGGAGTTCGAGATCAAGGAGGGCGGGCTCAACACCAACACCCACAAGTTCCCCGGCCGGGTGAGCTGGGGGCCGATCACGCTCAAGAAGGGGCTCGGCGACGAGACCTTCTTCGCGGAGTGGTTCGACGCGGTGGTGACGAACACGTCCGGCAAGGTCCGGAAGAACATCAAGATCCTGCTGTTGGACCGTGAGATGAACACGGTCCGTACCTGGGAGGTCGAGGAAGCCTGGCCGAAGAGCTGGGAGGTCCCGACCCTGAACGCCGGCAGCTCCGAGCTCGCCATCGAGACCCTGGTGTTGAACCACAAGGGCGTCGTCAAGGAGACGAAGTGATGGAGAAGGCGAAGCTCATCAACGTCAAGACGAACGAAGAGTTCGAGTTCCAGTTCAACCCGGAGACCTTCAGCCTGAGCAAGTCGTCCGACTGGCAGAGCAACCAGAAGGACCACATCTACGACATCCCCGTCACCAAGTGGAAGGGCGGCGGGGCGATGAAGCTCGAGATCACGATCTTCTTCGACACGTACGAGGCGGACACGGACGTCCGCGACAAGACGACGAAGATCGAGGAGCTGACGCTGGTCGACAGCGAGGAGCACGAGCCGCCGAAGCTGAAGTTCTCCTGGGGCGGCATCCTGAAGGTCAAGGGGAGCACGGACCTGCAGTGGGTCCTGAGCTCGTTCAACACGACCTACAAGATGTTCAACTCGGCGGGCAAGCCGGTGCGGGCGGAGATGAAGCTCAGCCTCACGGAGTACGCCACCGAGCAGATGCTCAAGGACCGCTCGCGGCTGCAGTCGCCGGACCACGAGAAGGCGTACCGCGTCCAGCCCGGGGACACGCTCCAGTCGATCGCGTGGCACCACTACGACGACGCGTCGCTGTGGCGTCCCATCGCGGCGGCCAACAACATCGAGGACCCGCGGGACCTCGAGCCCGGCGCCGTCCTCCGCGTTCCGCGCATTCGATAACGGGAGGAGGCTGCCATGGGCGACCAGAACCTCCCCATCGAGTGGGCGGTCAAGATCGACGACGAGAACATCAAGACGTCGGACGGCGTCGAGGTGATGCAGATCGAGATCGACCTCGAGGTCGACAAGCTGGACATGTGCACGGTGACGTTCAACGACACCGCCAAGGGCGTGCTCAAGGGCGCGCGGCACAAGATCGGCGACTCGATGCAGGTCGACCTGGGGTACCAGGACAAGGTCACGACGCTCTTCCTCGGCGAGGCCGTGAGCCTCGAGCCGATGTGGCCCGAGGGGGCGCCCTTCCGGCTCACCGTCCGCGGCATGGACCGGCTCCACCGGCTCAAGCGGGGGACGCACATCCGCTTCTGGGAGAAGAAGAAGGACAGCGACATCGTCGGCGAGATCGCGGGCGAGGCGGGCCTCAAGAAGAAGATCGACGCGACCTCGGAGAAGCACGAGTACACGCTCCAGAACAACCTGAGCGACGCCGAGTTCCTCAAGTACCTGGCGCGGCGGAACCACTACGAGCTCTTCGTGCTCGACAACGAGCTGAACTTCGTCAAGCCGGCCGCCGGGGGGAGCACCGAGGTGGAGCTGACGTGCGGCCAGGAGGTCGCGGACCTCCGGATGCGGCTGAACGCGCTGGGGCAGATCGGCGAGGTCATCGTCCGCGGGTGGGACGTCTTCCAGAAGAAGGAGATCGTCGGCAAGGCGGACAAGGGGAAGCTGACGAAGGGCGCCGGCAAGAAGTACGGCATCGAGCTCGCCGAGGGCGCGTTCGGGTCGTCCAAGGCGTACGTCACGAACTACCCCGTGGCCAACCAGGGCGAGGCCAACGAGCTGGCCAAGGCGCTGCTCGGCGGGTCCGCGTCGCAGTTCCTCACGGGCACCGGCCGCAGCCGCGGCAACCCGGAGATCAAGCCGGGGGCGACGATCAACCTGAAGCAGTTCGGCGACTTCAGCGGCAAGTACTACGTGGTCGCCTCGCGGCACATCATCGGGCCGCAGGGGTACATCACGGACTTCGACTTCTGCTCCAACACGGACGGCGAGGGCGAGTAGGCGCGTCAGCGCGTCCTGCGCGCCTCCGCGTAGGCCGACGACAGGGCGTGATCGTCGCTGATCCGATCCATCAGATCGATGTAGTCGCTGCGCGTCATCCCGTGGCGCGACAGCGTGCAGTCGGCGAGGGTGGGGTCGTCGGCGAGGGCGTCGGCGAGGCGGGCGGCGCGGGCCGGCTCGTCGGGGAGGACGCGGCGCTCGATGGGGTCGCACTCGCCCGCGCCGTGGTGGCGGAAGTCGTACAGGGCGGGGATCGCGGCGAGGCCGACAAGCAACGCGAACCCCCCGACCCAGGCGGCCGTCCTGCCGCGCGAGCTCACCGGATCAGCGCTCCAGGCGGCGGGCGGGCCAGTCGCTGGCCTCGAGGAGCTGGGCGATCGAGATGGCGGCGTCCTCGTCGCGGCTGAGGCTCACCCACAGGCCGTCGAACTCGTCGCTGTTCCAGTCCGCGCCCTCGAAGCTGGTGGCGGCGTCGGGTTCGGGCCAGGCGATCGCGGTCGCGACGGGGATGCCGGAGATGAAAGCGCCGAGAATCAGTGTGCGCAGCACGTCGGTCTCCCTGGCCCCCAGGGATCCCACCCTCGACTTGAATCATGGGACAGGTCCGCCGCTCGGGCCAAGCGGATCCAACAATTGGGGAAATTCGCCGATCCGGCCCTCAGGATCTCCCCCAGGCGGTCGATATGGGTGGCATGCACCGCTCTCCCACGACGGACCCCGGCGCCGAGCCACCGACCGGGCCGGGCCGGCCGCTGGCGCTGCTGGTGGAGTCCGACCCGGGAGCGTCCGAGATCGCGGCGGGGATGCTCGACTTGCTGGGCTACGAGGTCGCGTTCGCCGCGAGCGGGGAGCTGGGGCTCGCCGAGGCCGCCGCCCGGACCCCCGACCTGGTGCTCCTGTCCCTCGATCTCGATGACGTCGAGGGCGTCGAGGCGCTCCGCATCCTCCGCCGCGCGACCTCCGAGGACGCCCTCCCCGTCATCGTGACGTCGGCCCGCCTGGGACCTGCGAGCGGCGTCGTGCAGGAGGCTCGAAGCCTCGGCGCGAACCACTTCCTCTCCCGGCCGTTCACCGTGCGGCTGCTCCGGGACACCCTGTCGCGCGCCCACCCCTCCGGCCCCGTCGACGGGCATGAGGTGCTCGGCACGACCTCGTCGAGCCTCGAGCTCCCGAGCCTCGACAGCATGATCGACTACGCGAACACCGAGTCGATCGACCTCGCGTCCGGGGCGAGCACGTCGGACGACGTCGTGACCCCCGTCGGAGACCGGCGCTCCCCCACCACGCAGGAGATCGTCGCCCCCCCCGCTCCCAAGGAGGAGGCGAGCTGGACGGTGACCGTCAACGTGGACGGGCTCACCATCGAGGCCGAGCTCGAGCGGGTCGTCGGTGACGAGCTCCACGTCCGCACCTGGGGGGAGCGGCTCAGCAAGGGGAGCGTCGTCGAGGTCCGGGTCGAGATGAGCAAGCCCGTCGCGAAGGTGCTCCGGTACCACGGCGAGGTGGTGCGGACGGCGTGGCGCCTCGGCGGCGGCCGCTCGCGCGTCGCGGTGCGGGCCACGGTCCCCGCCGACGCCGTCAAGATCGCCGCCGTGCTCCTGTCCGACTGAGGAGCTCAGCTCCAGCCGAGGAGCTCGAGGACGTCCCCGACCGCCCCCGCGGAGCCGATCACGAGGTCGACCTTGCCCGCGCCTGCGCCCGACGCTCGCGTCCAGACGCGGCCGCCGGCCTCGGGGACGAGGACCTTCGTGGCGACGACGTCCCACGAACTGAGCCCCGGGTCGACCATCACCGACGCCGCCCCGCGGAGCACCATCGCGTGGCCGAAGCAGTCGGTGTAGCCGCGCAGGAAGGGGTGGGCGGCGCTGAGCTTCGCGTAGTCGTCGTCGAGGCCGCACTCCGCGAACCAGGCGCGGTCGCCCGCCGCGACGAGGGTGGGGCCGCGCCCCGGGGGGGCGTCGGGGAGGCGGACGGGATCGCCGTCGCAGAGGCAGCCGAGGCCGGCGGCGGCGGCGTACGTCTCGCCCAGGGCGGGGAGGTGGAGGACGCCCGCGAGGGTGCGGCCGGTGCGGGTGTCCTCGAGGCCGACGATCGTCCCGAAGAGGGGGACGCCGCGGACGAACGAGATCGTCCCGTCGATGGGGTCGACGACCCAGCGGAGGCGGGCGTCCGCGGCGCCGGCGTGGCCGCCGTCGCCGAACTCCTCCCCGAACACGGGGATGCCGGGGAACGCGGTGGTGAGGCGCTCCCGGATGAGCAGCTCGGCGGCCCGGTCGGCCTCGCTCACCGGGGAGGCGTCGCCCTTGGACTCGACGTGCAGGGCGGGGGAGCGGAAGAGCGACAGGATCGGCCCGTCGGCGGCGGCGCGGGCGGCGGCCACGGCGACGTCGCGGGCGCGGGCGAGGGTGTCGCGATCGAGGGGGAGGTCAGACATGGGACAGGCCCCGGCGGTTGCGGATCAGGACGACGCCCATGCACAGGAGCGCGCCGACGGACGAGGCGACGAGGAGGGCGAACACGAGGCCCACGTCTCCCTCGTGCTTGTCCAGCGCGCGGGAGACGACGAGGGACTGCACGACGCTCCCGATCGAGCCCATCCCGTTGATGATGCCGGCGGCGAACGTGGCGCCGCGGGGGTTGCCGAGGTCCTGGGCGGCGGCGCCCGTCATCAGCGCGTCGGGGCCGTAGAGCATGAACCCGACGATCCCGAGGGAGACCGCGAAGAACGTCACGTTGGCCTGGCCCAGCGTGTACATGAGCACGCAGCCGGCGGTCATGCCGACGATGAACACGAAGCTGACGATGGCGCGGCGGCTCCCCGCGAGGCGGTCCGAGACGAACCCGGCGGCGACGACCCCGGCGATGCCGAAGACGTCGAAGAGCGTCGACAGGTAGCCCGCGTCCTCGCCTTCGAGGCCGTACTCGGTCTTGAGCAGGTAGGGCGCCCAGAACCAGACGGTGTAGCGGATGAACTTCACGAAGAAGTAGAAGGCGCCGACGATGAGGATCGAGATGATGACCTGGTTCGTCCAGCCGAGGCCGCGGCCCGCGGGGGCCTCCTCCCGCAGCTCCGGGACGTCGTCGACGTCGAGCTCCAGGCCGACGTCTTCGGGGCGGTTCCGCTGCGCGACGACGAAGAGGCCGAGGATGGCGAGCATCACGATCGACCCGGCGGCGAACGCCCACTCGTAGCCGTAGCGGCCGAGCATGAAGGCGGCGAGCGTGTTGGCGCCGACGCCGCCGACCTGGAAGCAGGTCGCCCAGATGCCCATGACGGTGCCCCGCTCGCTGCGGCGGAACCAGTTCCCCATCGTGCCGACGGTGCAGGACCAGCCGGTCCCCTGGGCGAGGCCGTTGACGGCCATCAGCGCCATGAAGGTGCCGCTGTTGGCGGTGAAGCCGAACGCGAGGTTGGCGCCGAGCGTGATGGTCATCCCCACCAGCAGCACGGCGCGCGGTCCGTAGCGGGTGCCGAGCGAGCCGGCGATGAACTGGGCGACCGTGTAGGCGAGGAGGTAGGAGACGTCGAGGTTGCCGAGCGTCGCCGCCTCGGTCCAGCCGTTCGCCTCGGCGAGGTCCGCCTTCACGATGGCGTACGGCTTGCGGCAGAAGTAGTAGCCGACGTAGCAGAGGTAGGTCGACGCGAAGACCCGGCGCCGCCACTCGCGGAGCTCGGGGGACAGCTCGGTCTTCGGGTCGGTCACGGGGTCACGCGGGGAGGCGGCCGGCGAGGCAGTCGCGGTACAGCCCGGCGAGGTTCTCGACGGTCAGCGGGATCGGGTTGGTGGCGGCGGTCGGGTCGGCGGCGGCGTAGGGGGCGAAGGCGTCGACGTCGTCCTCGGTCATGCCGAGCCCGGAGGTCGTGTGGGGGATGGCGAGCCGCTCGCGCAGCTCCAGCGTCCAGGTGACGAAGCCGTCGAACGTGGGGGAGGGGAGATCCAGGTAGCGGGCGAGGCGGACGAGGCGGTCCTCGGTGGCGGACCGGTTGAAGTGGAGGACGTAAGGCATGACGACGGCGTTGCAGGTGCCGTGGTGGGCGTCGTACTTCACGCCGATGGGGTGGCTCAGGCTGTGGATGGCGCCGAGCCCCTTCTGGAACGCCGTCGCCCCCATCATCGAGGCGGCCATCATGTCGCTGCGGGCGTCGAGATCGTCGCCGTGCTCGACGGCGCGGACGAGGCTGCGGTGGACGAGGCGGATGCCCTCGATGGCGATGCCGTCGGCCATGGGGTGGAAGCCGGGGGCGAGGTAGGCCTCGAGGTTGTGGGCGAGGGCGTCCATGCCGACGCCGGCGGTCAGGCCGGGGGGGAGGCCGAGGGTCAGCGCGGGATCCGCGATGACGCGCTCGGGGAGCATGCGCGCGTGAAAGAGGACGACCTTGCGGCCTTCGGCTTCGTTGACGATGACGGAGCAGCGGCCGACCTCGGAGCCGGTCCCGGAGGTCGTGGGGACGGCGACGACGGGGAGCATCTTCCCGACGTCGACGCGGGTCCAATTGTCACCGGCGTCCTCGAAGTCCCAGATCGGGCGGTCCTGGAACGCGCACATGGCCACGGTCTTGGCGACGTCGAGCGCCGAGCCGCCGCCGAAGGCGATGACGCCGTCGTGGTCGCCGGCCTTCAGCGCGGCGATGCCGGCGTCGACGTCGGGGCCGGCCGGGTTGCCGTGGACGCCGGCGAAGAGCCCGGCCCCGGCGACGGACGCGAGCGCGTCGCGCGTGATCGGCAGATCGGCGAGCCCGGCGTCGGTGATCAGCAGCGGGCGCCGCATGCCCAGCTCGGCGCAGGCGTCGGGCAGCTCGCCGATCGCGCCGGGGCCGAACCGCACGGCGGTGGGGTAGTTCCAGTTGTTTCGGTAGTCGGTCATGGCTCAGTCGAGGTCAGGGGGCGACGTAGGAGTCGGGCCCGGCGTCGTACACGGCGCCCGCCTGACTCGTGTCGGGGAGCGAGCCGGCGAAGGTCCCGTAGAAGAGCTTGATGGTCCCGCCGTTGCTCGTCTGGCCGTGGCCGCCGCGCGCGCTCAGGTCGGGCAGGACCGCGTCCACGACGAGCGTGTCGGCCTCGAGGAGGATGCCGCCGCCGGCGCCCGGCCCTCCGGCGAAGCTGGTCGCCGCGCCGCCGTTGTCGCGCGCGCCGCCGCCGCCGCCGGCGCCGTTGGCGAGCAGCTGCCCGCCGGCCGCGATCAGCATCGAGTCGGCGGCGTACAGGAAGATGGCGCCGCCGCCGGCGCCGCCGCCCCC
>CAYFOA010000038.1:0-45597 GCA_964344575.1 uncultured Rickettsiales bacterium
CCCGCCGCCACCGGCCGCCCCGCCCCCAACGCGACCGCGGCCCCCACCAGCAGCACCGCCAGCGGCAGGTACACCTCCACCGTCCCCGCTCCGCGCCACGTCGCCGCGCTGCACAGCACCGCCGCGGGGGCGATCCAGGGCGCCCAGGCCTCGCCCGGCCACGCCGCCGGGGGAAGCCGCGGATCCCGTGGACGGCGCTCCAGTTGCTGCCTCCCCAGGACCGCCAGCAGGACCAGCCCGACCCCGCCCCACAGCCACCCGAACGCCTCGGGCGGCAATCCCCCCTGGACCCCCGCCGTCAGCGGCGCCAGGTACCCCACGTGGACCGAACGCTCCCAGGGGCTTCCGTCGAGGGCCTGAAGCGTGTACACAGCGCCATCGCCGTCCATCGGCACGCCGCACGCCAGGTACACCGCGAGCGCCGCGAAGGCGCCCAGCAGCAGGAACGAGGGAAGACGCGAGACGTCGGCGGGTTGGCGGGTCGACACCCCTGTCATCGTATGGTAGCTTCCCGCGGCTCGTCAAAACGCCTAGATGCTTGATTTTCCTACGAAAACCGGACTTCTCGCCGCGCTCCTCGTGACGGCCGGCTGCATCGTCCAGGATCCGTCCCCGGATCTCGGCGCCTGCAGCGAGCCCCCCGAGGACCGCCTCGCGTGGGAGTTCGGCGAGATCGGCATCGGGACGTGCGTCGCGTCGCCGTCGGACCTCCGCGTCCGCCCCGACCCCGCGAACCCCGACAACCACTTCCTCTTCGTCGCCAACGCCAACGCCCGCGCCAACTTCTCCGGGAGCAGCGTCCTGAGCATCGACGGCGCGTCGATCGCGGCCGCCGTCGCCGACCAGCTGGGCGACGACCCCGGCCCCGTCGAGCTCGCCTGCTCCGAGGTCGGCATGCACGAGCTCGACAGCCACGCCCTCGGCATGCAGGAGTTCGTCGGCCGCTTCGACTTCGACGACCAGAGCGGCCTCGGCCTCGTCACCAACCGCCACACCGGCGGCTTCGAGGGCGACCTGTCCGACGCCGTCTTCGTCCTCGACGCGTCGAACCCCCGCGCCCTCGCGTTCCACGACGCCGGCCCCCGCCAGACCGGCCCCTTCCGCTGGATCCGTGTCGGCGCCGACCCCTGGTCCGTCCGCATCGACCCCGCCTCGGGCCGCGCCTGGGTGCTGTCCGTCACCCCCCACACCGTCGCCGCCCTCGACCTCGTCGCCGACCCCATCGCCTTCGTCGACCTGGTCGGTGAGCGCGCCGTCGGCGACGCCGTGTTCGAGGACGCCGACGCCTCGGGCAGCGCCCCCGACTTCCAGCTCCTCGGCATCAACGACGACCGCCTCGAGGACGAGGTCGTCACCGTCTCCTTCGTCGGGGGCATCACCCGCCTCTACTACCCCGGCCCCGACACCGCCTCGGGGACCGCCCTCTTCAGCGCCGACAGCGGCGACGGCGTCGCCTTCGTGGAGTCTGCCGGGGGGCCCGTCCTCCGCCCCGTCGCCGACTGGACCGCGGGCGGCCTCGGCGCCGCCGCCGTCCACATCGAGGACGACGGCCTGTCCGGCCTCGTCACCGGCTTCGACGCGGACGGCGTCTCCACCATCGGCCGGATCTCCGCCACCAGCCACGCCCTCGACTGGTCCATCGCGTCCGCCCCCGAGCTGGAGCCCTCGAGCTTCGACGCGGACGGCGTCCAGGACCCCGACTTCATCACCGACGGCGACGGCGACGTCCGCGTCTTCTGGTCCGGCGGCGGCGGCCTCGGGGGCGCGATCGGGCACGCCCGCGGCGGCTCCCTCACCTCCCTGACCCGCGACGGCGACACGACGCTGACCGGCGGCGACGACGGCGTCGTCCTCGCGCCGAGCGCCGACGGCTGGGACAGCGCTGCCGTCCACGCCCCCTCGGTCATCCTCCGGGGCGACACGGGCGAGTTCTTCATGCTCTACGCGGGCCACGCGGACACCCTCGCGGCCGACGACGAGGTCCCCGCCGAGCTGGCCATCGGCCTCGCCCGGAGCGACGACGGCGTCACCTGGACCCGCCACGACGACGGCCCCTTCGGCGACGCCCGCGTCCTCGCCGGCGACGCCGGCGCGTGGGACGAGCTCGGCGTCGCGGCCCCCTCCGCCTTCTTCGCCGACGGCCGCTTCCAGCTCTGGTACCAGGGCTTCGACGGCGTGACGTGGCGCACCGGCAGGGCGACGTCCATCGACGGCAAGAGCTGGACGAAGGACCCCCGCAACCCCGTCCACGACGGCGTGACCGACGAGCTCGGCCTCCCCCGCCGCGCCTACGCGCTCAAGGCGTCGCCCGGCGGCTACTACCACGTGGACGGCACCATCACCGGCGGCGTCGGCGACGTCGCGTTCGAGGGGCAGGTCTACGACTCCCAGTTCACCCCGGTGCTCTTCCAGATCATCGGCGGACAGGCGCTCGGCCGCGGCGACGAGGGGACGCTGGACGAGGACGGCGCCGGCGCCCCGGCCCCCGCGGGCGGCGACGACGTGCTCTACGTCGCGCGATCCGGCTCCTTCCGGCGGCTCGCCGCGGCGACCGACCTGGGCGCCGGCCTCCTCCGCCGCGGCGCGGTCCGGCTGACCGGCTTCGCGGGCGGCTCGCTCGACGGCCTCGACGGCGACGAGCCGACCGCCTCGATCCAGGGCGTCACCGCGGCCCCGGTCCCCGGCGGCGGCCCCGGCGAGGTGCTCGTCGCGTTCCACACCGACGCCGGCATCTCGGTCGTCGCGGGCACGCTGGAGGGCGACGATCCCGAGCTGACCGCCGTCGATCCCGAGCTGGTCCTCGGCCGGGGCGACCCGGGCTCCTTCGACGACGACGGCGTCCGCTCCCCCCACCTCGTCGCCGACCCCGACGGCGGCTGGCGGATGTACTACGAGGGCCGCGTCGGCGACGCCGGCTCCCTCGGCCTCGCCACCTCCGACGACGGAGTCACCTGGACCCGCGAGACCGACCCCGTCCTCACCCCCGGCGGCGCGGGCGCGTGGGACGACGCCTTCGTGGGCCAGCCCACGGTCGTGTGGGACGAGGCCGCGGGGCAGTGGCGCCTCTGGTACCTCGGCAGCGACGGCAGCCGCTTCCGCATCGGCTACGCCTGGTCCGACGACGGCCGCGCGTGGACCCGCTACACCGAGGACGACGTCTCCGTCCCCGTGTTCGACGGCGACGGGCTGGCGTTCGCGGGCGACGACGCGCTCCACCCCCACGTCGCCCTCCTCGACGACGACGAGGGGTTCGAGCTCTGGTTCGAGGGGCGCACCGACGGCGTCTCCCGCGTCGGCCGCCTCCGCTCGACCGACGGCGTCGACTGGTCCCCGCTGACCAACCCGACCACCGCGGGCGACACGTTCACGTTCACGACCACGGCCGGCGACGACGACCCCAGCTCCGCCATCGAGCTCGGCGACGACCGCCACAACCCCGAGTTCGTCGACGGCGTCCCCGTCCACGGCGCCGGCGCGTCCGAGATGATCCTGTCCCCGGACGGCCGCCTCGGCCTCGTCGCCAACAAGCGCGCGGGCAACCTGCTCGTCCTCGACCTCTACGACGACTCCACCGACGACTGGACCGACGCCAACTACGGCGGCATCGAGGCCGTCCTCTCCATCGACCAGGCGCACGGCATGGTCGGCCTGCGGGACCTCGAGTTCGACTCCCGGGGCCGCCTCTGGGCGCTGATGGCGCCGATGATCCAGGCGGGCAGCCCCGACGAGAACCTCCGCTTCGGCGCCGAGGGGCTCATCCGCCTCAACTGGGACCTCGTGATCGCCGAGGAGCGGGCCGAGGGCGAGTTCATCACGGAGGACGTCGTCGAGACGTTCCTCCCCGCGGCGCGCGGCCAGGAGGAGGACCAGGGGTACGAGACCGAGGTCAGCGTAGGCCCCTCCGCGATGACCCTGTCCGCCGACGCGTCCCGCGCCTACGTCGTCAACTTCAACGACAACAGCCTCTACGTCTACGACCTCGACGCAGGCGCGCGGGGAGCCGTCGTCGCCATCGTCGACACCCTGGACGAGAACCCCTGGGAGGTCGCGCTGACCCCCGACGAGCGCTGGGCCTACGTCGCCAACTACTACGGCGTGGGGGAGGCGCCGGTGCAGCACTCGACGATCCAGGTCGTCGACGTCGACGAGTCCAGCCCGACGTTCGGCCGCGTCCTCACGCGCCTCACCAACGTCCCCCGGAGCGACTGTGGCCGGTAGGCGCGCGCACGTCCTCGCCGCGGCCGCCCTCGCCGCCGCCGTCGCGCTGCCCGCGTGCAGCGACGACAACCGCCAGTTCGCCGGCTTCGACGGCCCCACCGACGTCGCCGTGCTCCCCCCCGGCGGCCTGTTCGAGGTGCCCGTCGCGCTGACCACGAACTTCCGCAGCGGCCGCGTCACCAAGCTCGACCTCAAGCGCCGCAACGTCCTCGTCGAGGACTCCCCCGCGCCGTGGATGCCGGGCCCGGACCTCGCCTTCGGGAGCGACCGCGCGCTCTCCCAGATCGCGCTCGTGACCGGCTCGGACTTCGTCGACGTGTGGGTCGCCGACGACTTCCGCGACGAGCTCCTCCGGGCGCCCTGGATCGACGGCACCGACGAGGCCGGCAAGCCCGCCTGGGTCCGCCCCGCCATCGTCACGCGGACCGACTTCGACGCGGACGGGGAGCTCGTCACCGACGGCGCGGTGCCGCAGCTGAGGAGCCTCCGCGCGCGCCCCGGCCGGGCCGGCTCCGAGGCGTGGCGGCTGACCTGGACGGGCCGCTCCTACGTCGTCGAGGGGGGCGTCGCGTCGGGCGTCCAGCGGGCCCCCGCGATCCCCGGCACGCCGTACCAGACCGACCGCGCCGAGCTCGCCTTCACCGTCGCCCTCGGCGGCCGCCAGCCCGAGGTGGGCGAGGCGATCGTCATCGAGGTCGACTCCGGGATCGAGGCGGCGGACGCCGGCGGGCTGGTCACCCAGCTCCTCGCCGAGCCCACCGGCGCGTGGGTGTTCGCGGCGGTCCTGGGCGACGACGAGGGCTTCGTCTCGGTGTGGGACGCGGCCACCTTCGAGGAGCTCGACCGGCTCGACCTGCCGCTCGGCGCGGCCCCCGAGAACCTCGCCGCGGGGGCCGACGACGGGGTGCTCTGGATCGCCGACTCGTGGGAGGACGACGGGACCGGCGCGGGCCGCCTCTTCCGCCTCGACTTCGTCCCCGGGGACGCCGACACGCTCGCGCTGACCGAGCTGCCCGCCCCCGAGCCGCTCATCGACGTCGCCCAGTCCCGCGACCCCGCCGCCCCCTGGCTCTTCGCCGCGGCCGCCTACACCGACGCGGTGTGGCGGCTCGACCCCGTCACCGGCGAGGCGATCGACATCAACCCCGTCACCCCGGAGGTCGACGCGGCCCGGGTCCACACCGTGGTCAGCGGCCTCGCCGCGTCGCACGCCGCGATCGAGACGGCCGAGCTGGACACCGACGGCACCCGCATCCCCGCGTACGGCGTCTTCGCGGCCACGTTCGCGGGCGACCTCTACTGGATCGACGCGTCGACGGGCTGCTTCGTGTTCGGCACCACCGCCCGCGCCCACCTCGACCCGACGCAGTCCTGCGGGACCCGGTTCGTCGACACGGGGCTGCAGTCCGACCCCGGCCTCGTCTTCGACGGCGGCTCCGAGCGGTGCGTCACCACCCACGCGTGCGGCGGGATCACGAAGTCCGAGACGTGGACGTTCACGTTCGACGCCGCGACCCAGTCCTACGAGGTCGAGGGGACGACGTCCGGCGTCCAGTTCGGCCGCGCCTACGAGGGCGTCCGCTACACCTCGGACGACGGCGCCATCTCCGTCCTCATCATGCCGGGCACCCTCCCGACGACCGAGGGCGACCGCTACGTCTTCTCGATGAACGACGGCGTCCTCCCCGTGGAGATGCACGAGCTCCCCGGCGACCCGGTCCTCTACACCGAGCTGTACGACGACCGGAGCGGCTCCTGGTTCAAGGTCCGGGAGCGCCAGATCGCGGTCGTCCCCCACGCGGGGAACGACGTCGTGCTCTGGATCGACCTGCAGGGCCAGGGCATCCGCGACCGCGGGCTCCGGCTCTACCAGTAGCGGCGGTCCCCCTCAGTCACCGCCCGGGTCGGTGCACTCGGGGTCGGGGGTGGGCGAGACGTCCACGCAGTACAGGAGCTCCAGCTCGAAGCCGCCGTCGCCGTCGTCGACGATGATCCAGATGTCGACCGGCGCCGCCGTCTCCCCCGTCTCGGGGTCGTAGTCCAGCGAGCCGGAGGCGCCGGCGAGGTTGACCGACTGGCCGTCCTCGAACGCCGCCTTGACGCTGTTCCAGTCGTTGGGGCCGGTGTCGAACTCCGCGCCGCTGCTGATCTGCCGCATCCCCCGGGCGATGCCGAGGCCGGTGATGCCGCCCTCGTTGAACTGCGACCACGCGACGCCCGCGATGACGAGCCAGCCCGCGTCGTAGCTGTGGGCGGGGAAGGGGAGCTGCGTCGGGTCCTCGTTGTAGACGGACAGGTAGCTGGCGACGAACGTCTCGTAGGCGAGCCCGCTCGGCTCGTGGGGGCGGGTGCCGCGGATGTTCGGGTAGAGGTCCGAGGCGAGGTCCTCGCTGACCTCGATGAGCTCGCTGCTGAACGCGCCGTCGGGGAGGAAGATCGCCTTGTCGTCGTAGCCCGACAGGCCCGAGGCGGCGTTGAGGAACTGGCCGATCTCCTCGGTCGAGGAGCTGATGACGAGGACGGCGTCGTAGTCGCCGGAGTTGAACCCCGCGGCCGCCGCGCCGAGGTCCCCGACCGCCGTGTAGGTCACCAGGTCCGACGTCCCCACGCTGTTCCAGTTCCCCTGGAAGACCTCCGCCAGCCCCTCTCCGTACGCGCCCACCTGGGCGACGATGCCGACGTTCTCGATGTCGGGGTCGCCGTCGTCGTCGGCGTCGAGGACGGCCATCTCGAGCGCGATGACCTCGCCCTGGAGCGTGTCCGGCGGCGCCGTCCGCCACAGCAGCCCGGGGTCCTCGTCGGTGCTGACGACGCCGTCGATCGGGGTCAGCGTCGGGGACGTCGCCGAGGGCGAGATGTGCATCGTCCCCAGCGGGCTGGACGTGTTGAACGCGACCTCCGTCCGCGTCGACGTGGCCGGCCCCACGATCGCGGGGAGGCCGAGGACGTCGGTCATGTACAGCGCCGTCGCCTCGGTCGCCTCGGGGTCGCCGAGCCCGTCGCCCTCGAAGTCCGGCGAGTTGTCGCACTCGATCATCCCGAACTGCGTGCCGTTGAGGCCGTCCCGGGTGTTGACCTGGATGACCGCCAGCCGGGCCGACTTCTGCATCCCGAAGAACGGCGCCTGGTCGAACAGGTTGCCGATGAGGATCTCGTCCTCGTGGGCGGCGAGGTCGTCGAGGATGCCGGGCGGGTGCGAGCTGCAGCGCGGGTTCGGCGGGGCCTCGCTGCACAGCCCCTCGTCGCCGCACGTCCAGCCGCGCCCGAAGGCGGCCCGGCAGTCGGCGTTGGCGACGCACTGGCCGCGGGGGAACAGGTTCAGCGAGCAGCCGGTGGTGGCCACCAGCACGAGCGCGATCGGGATCGGGATCAGGCTCCTCAAACCGGGCGGTTCGCCCTCCTGGCGATCGGCGCTACCAGCGCCCGACGATGGCGACGGCGCCCCCCTCGGGGCCGACCGAGGGGAGTATACGGAACGCGGAGGTCGCCTTCTTGGAGCCGGACGCCGCGTCGACGATGACGATGGCGACGCCGGCGGCGGCGAGCGCCCCGCCCGCGATGAGCGAGATGTCCGAGGCCAGCGAGTAGCTGCGGTCGTTGTCGAGGTGGACCGCGGCGGTGTCGGGGCAGAGCACGGGGTCGCCCGCGCTGCAGAGGTCCCCCGCGGCGGAGCGCTCCTGGAGGGCGAGCCCGCCGAACACGCCGCCGACGCCCATGCCCGCGAGCCCCGTGCCCAGGAGCACGACCCCGGCGACGGTGCCGCCGCTCGGCCCGGCGCCCGCGGTCCCGCCCGAGGACGTTCCGGAGCCTCCGGCGGCGGCCTCCTCCCGCTCGCGGGCCTCCTCGCGCTCCCGGGCCTCCTCCGCGGCAGCCGCGGCGGCCTCCTCCTCGGCGCGGCGCGCGTCGTCTTCCTTGCGGCGGTCGTCGAGGCGGCGCTCGATCGATCGCATCCGCCGGTCCAGCGTCTCCCGCTCCTCGGCGTCGGCGAAGGCGCGGTAGCGGTTGAGGTAGTCGAACGCCTCCTGCCACTCGCCGATCCGCTCCAGCGCGTTGGCGATGTTGTAGAGGAGCAGCGGACGGGGGCTCAGCTCGTAGGCCCGCTTCCACGCGACGACGGCGTTCTCGTAGTCGCCCTCCTCGTAGAGCAGCGCGCCGTTCTCGTAGAGCTCGCGGGCCCGCTGGTCGTCGCCCTGCGCCAAGGCGGGGGCGGCGATCGTCGTCAGGAGCGCCGTCGTCAGGAAAAGCAGCAGCGGTCGTCGCATCGGCGTGGCTCAGTCGCCCCAGGGATCGCGGAGATCGCCTCCTCGGGGCTTGTTGGTGGGCGCAGGGGTCGGATCCGATTCTGCCTCATCCGGCGCGGGCGTCGCGCGCTCGGGCTGCGCGGTCGAGACCGTATCGCGCTGCGACGGAGCGGGGCGCGTCGAGGGGCGTGGGCGGGGCGTGGGGGTGGCCGTCTCCACGCCTGCGGGGGCCGCCTCGGGGGTCGCCGGATCGGTGGCGGGGAGATCCTCGAGGGCGGGGACGGCGGCCGCCGGGGCGGGCGTCTCCGCCGGGTTCGGCAGCTCGGTCGTCGTCGGCGCGGCTCGCTGCTCCTGGATGACCTTCGCCCCGATCCAGAGGACCGCCGCGAGGAGCACGACGACCAGCCCCCCGAGGAACATCGCGAACACCGGAGAGCCGAGCAGCCGCTCCAGGGCCGTCCGCTGCCGCCGTCGCGTTCCCCGCGTCCGGTGCTCCGTCCGGGTCCGGGGCTTCGCTTCGGAGGCGTCCTTCCGGATGCGGCGCGACAGCAGCGAGCCGTCCGACGGGATCGGGTCCCGCACCGGCGGCGGCTTCCGGACGCTCTGCTGGGAGGGTGGACGCGGCCCCGACCCGGACCACCGGACCGTCTGGATCGCCTCGTCCACGGCGTGCGGCAGCTCCAGCCGGCCGGAGGAGTCGAGCTGCAGGTCCAGCATCGGGACTTGCCCCCGGATCTCGGCCTCGACCGCCTTGAGCGCGCGGTTCAGCTCGTAGACGTCGGCGAACCGGTCCGACGGCTTCTTCGCGAGGCACGTCAGCACCAGCCACTCCAGGGAGTTCGGGATCGACCCCGGCTCGATGAAGTCGTCAAACGGCGGGGGGTCGTCCTCGAGCTGCGCGAGGAGCACGTTGACGGAGCTGTTCCGCTTGAACGGCGACTTCCCCGTCAGCCCCATGTAGAGGATGACGCCGAGGCTGTAGAGGTCGGCCCGCTGGTCGATCCGGTTGGACCGGATCTGCTCCGGCGACATGTAGTTCGGGGACCCCAGGAAGAGCCCCGACTTCGTCATCTCCTCGGCGTCCTCGGCGAGGAGCTTGACGAGGCCGAAGTCGAGGACCTTGGCGAAGTCCTGCTGCTCTCCGTGCGTCGTCAGGAGGACGTTGGACGGCTTGAGATCCCGGTGGATGACGCCCTGCCCGTGGGCCTCCCCGAGGCTGCCGCAGATCTGGCGGGCCACGTGGATGACGCGGAGCGGGTCCAGGGGGGCGTCGTGGTCGATGACCGACAGCAGCGTCGACCCCTCGATGAACTCCATGACGATGTAGTACGTCTCGCCCGTGTCCTCCTCGACGCTGCCGTAGTCGAAGACCCGGATCGTGTTCGGGTGGGACAGGCTCGCGCACGTCGACGCCTCGAGGAAGAACCGCTTCTGGAAGTCCGGGTCGAGGTCCTCGGCGTAGCCCAGGTCCATCACCTTCAGCGCCACCCGGCGCCCCAACGGCTGCTGCTCGGCCTCGTAGATCTTCCCCATCCCGCCGCGCGCCACGAGGCGCTTGATGAGGAACCGGCCGTCGAGGAGCATCCCGATCCGGCGGTCCTTCTTGCGCTTCGTCGACGACGGGCCCGTCACGCTGGGCGGCGGCCGGTGGGCGACCGGCTCCTCGTGGAGTTCGTCGGGGCTGATGAAGCCCTCGCTCGGCTCGCGTTCTTCGCCCATGCGTCCATCGAAGAGGCTAGCACGCCGGGGCCTCCTGACCGCGCATGGTCGCGATCCACGCGTCCACCTGGGGAGGGAGCGCGTCGAGCGGTCCCGAGTTGTCGATCACCACGTCCGCGAGCGGCACCTTCTCCGAGGCCGGCATCTGCGACGTGATGCGCTTGTCGGCGTCGGCGGGGCTGAGGCCGTCCCGCGCGACGAGCCGGGCGCGCTGCTGCTCGGGGGTGCAGGTGACCAGGGCGAAGCCGGCGTAGGTCCGGTAGCTGCCCGACTCCACCATCAGGGCGGCGCTGACCACGGCGACGTCGCTCCCCAGGGCGGCGAGCTTCGCCGCGGTCCGCTCGTAGATGCGCGGCCACGTGATCTGCTGGAGGCGGGACCGGGCCTCGGCGTCGTCGAACACCACGGCGCCGAGGGCGGCCCGATCGAGGCGACCGTCGTCGTCCAGGACGCCGTCCCCGAACGCCTCCCGGATCTCCGCCAGCGCCGGCTCCCCCGGCTCGACGACCTCGCGGGCGACGACGTCCAGATCGATGACGGGGACGCCCCGCTCGACCAGCAACCCCTCCACCGCGGACTTGCCGCAGGCGATGTTGCCGGTCAGCCCCCAAACGTCCACAGGCGGGCCGTCAGTCGTCCTTGAACTTCTCGATGTAGCGGAAGATGGTCCGCGGATCGACGTCCAGGGCCCGCGCGGTGGCGGCCTTGTTCCACTCGTGGGCCTCCAGCGCCTGCCGGATGTAGCGCTGCTGGAAGTCCTCCTGGGCGTCCTTCAGGGGAGCCCACCGCCGCTCCGGGTCGGCCTCCCCCTCGAACCCGAGATCCGCCGGCGTGAGCAGCGGACCGTCGCTGAGCACGAGCGCCTTCTTGATCCGGTTCTCGAGCTGGCGGACGTTGCCCGGCCAGACGTAGTGGCGGATCGCCTCCAGCGCCTCGGGAGTGAACCCGCGCGCGCGGCTGTCGGGGTACAGCTTCCCGAACCGCTTGCTCAGGTGCTGCGCGATCAGGGCGATGTCGTCGCCGCGGTCGCGCAGCGGGGGGAGCTCGACGAGGATCTCGTTGAGGCGGTAGTACAGGTCCTGCCGGAACCGGCCCGCCTCGATCTCGTCGGCGAGCTCCTTGTTCGTCGCCGAGATGACGCGGATGTCCACCGGCCGCGCGCGCCCCTCGCCGACCCGCTCGATCTCCCGCTCCTGGAGCACCCGGAGCAGCTTGACCTGGAGGTGCATCGGCATCTCGCCGATCTCGTCGAGGAAGAGAGTCCCCCCGTTGGCGTCCTCGAACTTGCCCTGCTTGTCGCTGATCGCGCCCGTGAACGCCCCCTTCTTGTGGCCGAAGAGCTCCGACTCGAGGAGGTTCTCGGGGATGGCGCCGCAGTTGATGGAGATGAACGGGCCGGTCCGGCGGTTGGACCGGGCGTGGGTCTCGCGGGCCACGAGCTCCTTGCCCGTGCCCGTCTCGCCCGTGACGAGGACGCTGATGTCGGTCGGGGCGACCCGGTCGATCATCCGGAAGACCTCGACCATCTGCGGGTGGCTGCCGATCATCGCGCCGCCGAGCCCCTTGCCCGCGGCCACCTCCCGGGCGAGGTCCTCGTTCTCCACCCGCAGCTCGTTCATGAGCAGCGCGTTGTGGAGGATGAGGCCGGCCTGGGCGGCGAAGATCTTGAGCAGCTCGAGGTCGTCCACCCCGAAGAGCCGGTCGAGCCCCTCGTTGCCGAGGTAGAGGATGCCGATCATCGTGTCGCGCGCCATCAGGGGGACGCACATCACCGAGTTGAGCTTGAGGTCCACGACGCTGCGGGACTGCCCGAGGATCGTGTCGTTGAGCGCGTCCGCGACGATGAGGGGGCGGCGCTGCTTGATGACCTGGGCGACCACGGAGTCGCTCACCTGGGCGCTGTCGGGGCCGACGTCGACGCGGTCGATGTTCCGCGCCGCGGCGATGTGGAGCTTGTCGCTCTCCAGGTGGATGAGGAAGCCCTTGTTGGCGCCGCAGAGGTCGATGACGGCGTCGAGCAGCGTCTTGAAGATCTCGGGGACCTGCATCCCCAGGAGCAGCTTCTCGGCGAACGTCGCGATCTTGTGGACGCGGGGGTCGGGGCCGGCGACCGGGGCGCGGGCCGCCGCCGTCTCGGTGCGCGGGCGGGCCGTGCTCGCGGGCTCGGCGACGGTGAACGTGAACTCGGTCCCCCCGAGCATGATCAGGTCGCCGTCCTTCAGCGACCAGTGCCGCCGGTCCTTCCCGTTGACCACCAGCGGTGCGTTCCGGTCGAGGCTCGACAGCACCCAGGACTTGCCGTCCCGCAGCACCTGCGCGTGGTACGGCAGGATCGCCTCGTCCGGGATCACCAGCTTGTTGTCGGGCGAACGGCCGATGCCCGTCAGCTTCTTCGTGAGCTCGAAGCGGCGGACCCCCTCGCCGTCGTGAAACGTCAGGAACGGCACGCGCCGGAGGATATCACCAGAAGTGGACGGCGAACCCGTCCGGGCGGATCGAGACCCGGGGCGTCGTCCGGAGGCGCTCCGGGTAGCGCTTGTAGTACCGCCACAGCGCGAGGCTGACGATCACCTCCACCGCGACCGCGAGGAGGCCGACCGCGAAGCCGGCGATGTTGAGCCCCTGCCCCACGAACGCGATCGTGTATCCCCGTTGGCTGATGTCGTCGCGGTGCGTCGCGATCAGCGTGAAGCCGACCAGGTTCGCCGCGAGCGAGAAGGCCTGCGTCCCCGTCAGCGTCGCGCCGAGGTGGGGGTGGCCGAGCTGCCGCAGGCCCACCAGGTAGGGGAAGAACCGCCGCCGCACGGTCACCAGGCCTCCCGGGTTCTCGGGGGCCAGCTCCGGGAAGAGCTCCTTCAGCACCGCCTCCCCCTCACCGAACGTGTTGACGTAGATCTTCTGCTCGTCCGAGTAGAAGCCGAGCAGGTCGGGGCGCGTCGTCACCGGCGACGGCTCGTAGGTCGGCTTCAGCTGCAGCGCGATGGCGAGCTTCTCGCTCGCCCCGGGCGGGTTCCCCTGGAGGAAGAGGGTGAAGGCGTAGTAGAGGAACGCCTCGTGGAGCGCTTCACGCGAGGAGAGCCGGACCCGGGGGTTGGTCAGCTCGTCGTAGATCTCGATCGCCTCGGTGTACTCGCCCCGGTTGAAGTGGACCCGCGCGAGGCGGAGCGCCGCCAGCGCGACGTCCTCTTCGGTGGCTGCCGCCGGCTCCTGTGCGAACACCGGCGGGGCGAGGAGGAGCGCCGCGGCCAGCGCCGGGATCGTGAGCGTCCAGCGAATCTCGCGATCCTAACAGCGGGGCTGCTGGTGCTGATCGGGTGCAAGGCGACCGTCCCCGAGGCGCTCCACCCCGAGCAGCCGATCCCCGACGACGTCCCCGGGTTCGTCGTCGCCGAGGACGCCGGCCTCTACATCGGCCACGAGGGGGTCGTCTTCATCGACGCCCGCCCCGCCGCGGACTACCGCAAGGGCCACGTCCCCGGCGCCGTGCACCTCGCCTGGAGCGACCTGAGGGACCCCGACGGCGGGCTCCTGTCGGGCAAGGTCGACGAGGACTGGGACGCCCTCGCGACCCAGCTCGCCGCCCGCGGGATCGGGCGCGACGACTGGGCCATCGTCGTCGGCGACCCGCTGGTGCACTGGGGCGAGGAGGCCCGGATCGCGTGGACGCTGACGCTGCTCGGGTCGCCCAGGGTGTCCGTCGTCGACGGCGGCTGGGCGGCGTGGACGGCCGCCGGGCTGCCGGCGCAGAAGGGGCGCATCGAGCTCCCTCCGGCCGAGTACGAGCACGCCGCGGACGACCGCCACCTCGCCCGCAAGGCGACGGTCCGTGAGTTCAGCGAGCGGGCGCCGCAGGACTGGCGCTACGTCGTCGTCGACGTCCGGACCTCGGACGAGTACCGCGGCGCCCCCGACGCCCCCACCTACGGCGCCATGCGGCGCGGCCACGTCCCCGGGGCGGTCAACCTCCCCTGGCAGGTGCTCCTCGACGAGAACGGCCTGCTCCGCCCCCCCGACCAGCTCGAACGGACCCTGATCCCGCTCGGGATCCGGCCCGACGCGCGCGTGATCACCTACTGCACGGGCGGCGTCCGGAGCGCGCACACGTGGTGGGTGCTCCACAGCCTCGGGTACCCCGACGTCCGCAACTACGCCGGGTCGTGGTGGGAGTGGTCCGTCGACCGGAAGCTGCCCCTGGAGATCGGCGGCATGCGCGCGACGCGGCCGTGGCAGCCGCCCTGGCCGCCCGCGCCCGAGCCCGAGCCGGAGCCGGAGCCGGAGCCCCCTACCGAGGCAGCGTCCCCCGGAAGAACCCCGGAGTGACGACCCGGTTGGTCACCGCCTCGTCCCACAGGGCGCCCGTGTCGGGGTCGAAGATCAGGACGCGGACGTTGGCGACGCCGCCCGACGGCCCCTGCACGAGCCCTCCGAACTCGTCCGACCGCCGCAGGAAGAGTTCGAGCACGTTCTGCGACTCGGCGTGCTCGTACGTCCCCCGCGCCCGCGCCCACCGCTTGACCGTGCCGCCGTCCGGGTCGGTGGGGTCGACCAGCTGCTCGGGGGGGATGGCCTCCACGTCGTACAGCCCCTTGGGGAGCAGGTCCGTGAACTCGCCGGCCTCGTCCGTCCGCCCGACGTAGCCGTAGAACGGCGGGGTCAGCTGGTGGAAGCGGAGCTCCACGTCGGGCACCGGCTCGCCGTCGTCGTCGTGCAGGATGACCTTCGCGAGGCGGAGCGCGTCCATCAGGACCTCGATGCCGTCCACGATGGGCGTGCCCGGCTCGAACGGCTCCACCACCTCGGTCGCCATCCCCATCCCCCCCGGCAGCGTGTCGGCGTAGTCGGGCACGACGCCGACGCGGTACGACCCGAACGGGACCCGGAGGGCGAACCGGCCGTCCGCCTGCGACGGCAGCTCGGCGCGGAACCACCCGCCGCTGAAGTCGTTGTCGATCGTGGGCGCCGGGGGGACGAACCCCTCGATCAGGATCCGCCCGCGGGGGTGCGGCTCGGAGCCGTCGGGGATGAACACCTGGCCGCGGAGCTCGGTCAGCGGGAGGACCGGGTAGCGGATGACGAGCGTGGTCCCGAGCAGCGGCACGCGCTCGTCCTCGAGGTGGATCGGCGGGATGGGGACGCTGCCGTCGGCGGGGGCGCTGACGACGATGTCGTAGGTCGCGTTGTCGCCGCCCGGCAGGTCGACCTCGAACTCGCCGAGCTCGTCGGTGACGGCGGTCACGCCGAGCGGGTACTCGGGCCGGTCGCCGTCGAAGAACGAGACGATCGCGCCCGCGACGGGGTCGCCGGTGGTGTAGTCGACGCGCCCGCGGAAGACCTCGCCGGGGGGGATGCTCCAGTCGAGGTTGACGCCCGAGGCGGAACCCTCCGAAAGGATCACGTCCTCGAGGAGCCGCCCCACCGACTCGCCGAGGAGGCAGTCGGGCGCGACGAGGACGTCGTAGGTCGACGGGACGACGCCCAGGCTGAGGAGCCCGTTGCTGTCCGTGGTGGCGCTGACGTCGCCGAGCTGGCCCGAGGTGTCGAGGAACGCGCACGCCCCCACGACGGCTTCTTCGGTCAACGGGTCCTTCACCTCGGCCGCGACGTCGATCGGCGGGGTGAGGTCGAAGTACATCGTGGGCGCCACGCCGTCCCACGTGACGGGGTCGCGGATCGGGTGGCTGCGGGCTGCCTGGGGGGCGGGGTGGTGGGCGTGGAGCTCGACGCGGAAGGTGCGCGGGGGCGGGGTGATCCCGTTGCCGTTGCAGTCGGCCCCTCCGCAGAGGAGGGCGACGGCGACGAGCAGCGCCGCAGCAGCGAGGCGGCGCATCACTCGGGCTCCTCCGGAGGCGCCTCGGGCTCGTCGAAGGGGAGGAGCAGGCTCGGCGCGTCGGAGGTCAGCTGGCCCGCGTCGGGGACGACCATGAGCGGCCAGATCTCGGCCTGCCGGCCCCCCGCCTCGGTGACCACCTCCAGCGTCAGGTCCAGCCGGTAGGGGCGGGGCGACCAGGGGAGGAAGTCGCGGTGGAGCTCGATCCGCTCGACGTCCCGCCCCAGCAGCAGCTCGCGTCCGACCAGCGGCCCGTCGTCCAGCGGCGGCTCGAGGTCCACCCCGCTGAGCGTCCACGTGGCGCTCCGCGCGAACCGGATCCGGCAGCGGATGTCGCGCACCTCCTCGGGCCCGCCGACGAGCACGGGCCCGTCCTCGCGCGGGCGGGGGACGCAGAACGAGAGCACGTCGTCGTCGGGGGGGTCGATCGGGGGGTCGTTCTTGAGGGGCCAGATCCACAGGCAGCCGCTCAGGACGAGCGACGCGGCGGCTGCGAAGAGGAGGGCCCGGGCGGGCATCCGCCGAGTCTATCAACCGGGCGACGTGACGCGTTCGTGCCCCCTCAGTCCCCCTCGAACGCGATGGTCTCGGTCTTGCCGGGGAGCAGCATGCCTGCCTCCAGCCCGCGCTGGATGGCGCGCGTGACGATCGGCGTCCCCGCGAACTCGACGACCACGGCGTAGGTCCGGAACTCGGTGAGCTCGATCCGGTTCTTGACGTCCGCGGAGCCGAGGAGTTGTCCGTCCAGGTGCACGGTGTGGCCGATGCCGAAGCCATCGAGGGCGACGATCGAGGGCTTGTACTTCGGCGTGACGTTGAGCGTGTCGGTCCGGTCGGGGAACACGGTGACCTCGAGCCGCTGGCCGAACTGGTAGGCGTCCTCGATGACGGTGATGGTGTGGGGGCCGGCGTCGAGCGTGACCGGCTGCACCGGGGTCATGCCCACGTCCTCGCCGTCGATGCGGACCTGCGCGTACCCCTCGGGGCACTGCACGCCGAGGGTCCCGCTCCCGACCAGGGCGGCGACCGGCTCGGGGGTCTCGTCGGCGACCGGCTCGGGGGTCTCCTCGGCGATGACCACGGGCGCGAACTCCACCGGCGCGGGGGTCGTCCGCTCGGCGACGGCCGGCGCCTCGGGGGGGGGCACGTCCGGCGCGGCCACCTCCGCCACGAGCGTCTCGGGGATGGGGACGACCGGCATCGGCACGAGGGGGATGCGCCGGAGCTGCACCGCGGGCTCGGCGGGGACCTCGGCGGGCCGCTGCTGGAGCACGAGGAGGACGACGGCGGCGACGGCGATGAGCAGCGGCGCGACCCACAGGAGCATGCTCGCGCGGCGCGGGGGATCGACCAGCGGCGGCCGCATCGACTCGATGATCGTGATGACCTCTTCGTTGTCCTCGTCCAGCGTCAGCACACGGTTGAACGTCCGGAGCGCGTCGGCCGTCTGCCCGTGGGACGCCTCGGCCCGCCCGCGGGCCACGAGTCGCTCGACGAGCCACTTCTGGAGCCGCTCCTCGTACTCCTCGGGGGCGTTGAGGTAGAGGTCGAGGCTCCACTGCCCGGGGTCCCCGGGGTCGATCGCGACGGACTTCAGGAACACGTCCAGCTCGTCCCGGATCTCCTCGGCGGAGGGGTACCGGTCGGCCGAGTCGCGCGACAGGCACTTGCAGATGATCGACGCGACGGCGGGGTCGAGGGAGGGCACACGCTCGACGGGGTCGTCGTACGAGGTCTCGATGATGTTCTTGAGGACGACCGAGGGGTTGCCGCCGCGGAACGGGAGCGTCCCCGTGACCATGCGGTACAGCACGGTGCCGAGGGCGAAGAGGTCGGACTGCGGGGAGACCGGCTCGCCCGTGGCCTGCTCGGGGCTCATGTAGGCGGGGGAGCCGACGAGCGCGCCGGTCATCGTGACCTGGCTGTCGTCGGCGATGCGGGCGATGCCGAAGTCCATCAGCTTCACCTGCCCGCCGACGTCCAACATGATGTTCTCGGGCTTGATGTCCCGGTGGACGATGCCCTCGGTGTGGGCCGTCAGCAGCGCGCTGCACAGCTCCCGGGCGACCAGCGCGGCGGGCTCCGGCATCATCGCCCCGACGTCGTCCAGCACGGCTCGCAGGGTGGGGCCGGCGATGAACTCCGTGACGATGAAGCACTCGTCGGAGTCGGGCCCGCTGTAGTCGAAGATGCGGAGGATGTTGGCGTGCTCGAGCGACTCGATCGCGCGCGCCTCCCGGCGGAACCGCTCCCGGTTCTTCTCCGAGTTCGTGAGATGCGGGTGCATCACCTTGATGGCGACCTGCCGATCGAGGGTCGTGTGCCGGCCCCGGTAGACGGTCGCCATGCCGCCCTCGCCGATCTTCTCCAGCACCTCGTACTTCTCGATGACCTCGCCGATCACGAGGCGCAGCCTACCCCCGGATCGTCGTCTCGCGCCCTCGGACCTTCCGGCGCTCGTCGAAGATCTTGAGGATCACGGCGGCGCTCTCCTCGATCGCGCGCCGCGTCACGTCGATCACCGGCCACGTCGGGTTCTTGCGGAAGATCTCGTGGGCGTACTCGAGCTCCATGTAGATGTGCTCGATGTGGCCGTAGTTGCTGTTCGTGTTGAGGCCGAGGTTGCGGATGCGGGCCATGCGGATGGCGTGCAGCGCCTCGGGCTCGATGGTCAGCCCGAAGATCTTGTCCTGGTCGACCTCGTACAGCTCGGGCGGGGGGTCGATCCCCAGCACGATGGGGATGTTGGAGACCTTCCACCCCTTGTTCGCGAGGTACGTCGACAGCGGCGTCTTCGACGTGCGGGAGACGCCGACGAGCACGATGTCGGCGCGGTGGAGGTTCCGCGGCTCGGCGCCGTCGTCGTGCTTGACCGTGAACTCGACCGCCTCGATGCGACGGAAGTACTCCTCCGACAGCAGCGTCCGCCGGCCCGCCGTGCCGCGCGGCTCGAGCCCGCCGAGGTGCTCCGCGAGGCGCGTGAGGAGGATGCCGATCAGGTCGACGACGACGACGTTGTGCTTGTCCGACGCCGCCAGGAGCGCCTCCCGGAGCGGATCCTCGACCAGCGTGAAGACGACCAGCGCGTCCTCCTTGCCGGCGAGCCGGACGAGCGCCTCGACGCGCCGCTCCTCGCGCACGTGCGAGTAGACCTTGATGTTGACCAGGTAGTCCTCGAACTGGGCCAGCGCCGCCCGGACCGTAGCCGCGGCGGTGTCGCCGGTGCTGTCCGAGACGACGAAGATCAGCTTGGGGAGTCGGGGGCCGTCGCCGCTGTCAGTCATCTGCTATGAAGGCTACCGACCCGGTCGAGATGACGAAAGCCCCCCCCATCGACCAGTCCACCTCCATCGGCCGCCTGCTCGACGACGCGGTCGAGCGGTGGGGCGCCCGCATCGCGCTCCGACGACGCCGCCAACCGCTGCAGTGGTCGGTCCTGACGTGGACCGAGATGGGGCAGCAGATCCGCTCGCTGGCCGCGGCCCTCATCGGGCTGGGCGTCGGCCCCGGCGACCGCGTCGCCGTGCTGTCGGCCACCCGGCTGGAGTGGTCGCTCCTCGACTACGGGATCCTCACCGCCGGCGCCGTCACCGTCCCCGTCTACCACTCCAACACCCCCGGCCAGGTCCGCCACGTCCTCGCCGACAGCGGCAGCAAGGTCGTCGTCGTCGAGGACCGGGCGCAGCTCGACAAGGTCCTCGACGTCCGCGACGAGCTCCCCGAGCTGGAGACGATCGTGGTCGTCGAGGTGATGGACCTGCGCGCCATCGAGGGCGCCGTCCTCCTCGACGAGCTGACCCGGGACGGGCGCCGCGTCCTCCGAGAGCGGCCCGGCGTGCTCGAGGAGCGGCGCGACGCGGTGGACCCCTCGTGGCTCGCCACCATCGTCTACACGTCCGGCACCACCGGCGTCCCCAAGGGCGTGCGGCTGACCCACGGGAACCTCATCGCGGCGATGCGGGCGCTGACCGGCGTGCTCGACGTCGGCCTCGACGACACCACCGTGCTGTGCCTCCCGCTGTCCCACATCTACGGCCGGCTGGGGCAGTACGCGGCGCTGACGCACGGCTTCTGCATCGCGTACGCGCGGCGCGTCGACCTCCTCGCCGACGTCCTCACGGAGGTCCGGCCGACGTTCTTCTTCGGGGTGCCGCGGCTGTACGAGCGCATCTACCACCGCGTCGTCACGGGCTACCGCGACATGCCGCCGCTGCTCCAGGGGCTGGTCCGCCGCGGGGTCGAGCAGAAGCGGGGGATCGACGAGGAGGTCCCCGCCGACGAGCTCAACACGCTGGGCCGGTGGCTGCGGCGGCTGGACTTCGGCAAGCGCGTGGCCGAGCACGCCGGCGAGGCGGCCGCCCGCAAGGCGGTGTTCGAGCCGGTCCGGCAGGCGCTCGGGGGGCGCGTCCGGTTCTGCATCTCGGGCGGCGCGCCGATGAACCCGGACGTCGCGGAGTTCTTCCGCATGGCCGGCGTCGAGGTGCTCGAGGGGTACGGCCTGACGGAGACGGTCGGCGCCGCCACCATCAACCCCCTGGACGCCAACCGCATCGGCACGGTGGGGCGGCCGCTGCCCGGCGCGCGCATCCGGATCGCGCCCGACGGCGAGGTCCTGATCAGCGGCGGGATGGTCTTCGGGGGGTACCACAACGACGCCGACGAGACGGCGATGACCCTCGGGGACGAGGGCTGGCTCCACACCGGCGACGTCGGCCACTTCGACGAAGCCGGGTACCTCGTCATCACCGACCGGAAGAAGGACATCCTCATCACCTCGGGGGCCAAGAACGTGGCCCCGCAGCGGGTGGAGTCGGCGCTCCGGCTCAGTCCCTACATCGGCGACGCGATGGTGTTCGGGGACAAGCGGCCCTACCTCGTGGCGCTGGTCACGCTGGAGGCGGACGAGGTGCGGCGGTTCGCGGAGGGGCTGGACCTCCCCACGGACGACTGGGGGGCGCTGATCCGGGAGCCGCGGGTGGAGCGGCTGATCGAGGCCGAGGTCGAGCGGTGCAACGGCAAGCTGGCCCGGTACGAGGAGGTCCGGCGGTACAAGGTGCTGTCGCGCGGGCTGACGGTCGAGGGGGGGGAGCTGACGCCGACGCTGAAGGTGCGGCGGCAGACGGTCCGCGAGCGCTACCGGCCGCTCATCGAGGCGATGTACGAGGGCGGACCCGTCTGACGCCGAGGAGGGCGCCGAAGACCAGCGCGAGCCCCCACGGGCCGGTGTCGCCGGGGTCGCCGGGGAGGGCGTTGCAGCCGTCGCAGCCGGTGCCCGTCGCCCAGCAGTCGTTGTCGCCCTCGGCCGTCGCCTCGAGGCCGTCGCAGTCGTGGTCGATGCCGGCGTCGTCGCAGACCTCGGCGGCGTTGGGGGTGACGGTCGGGTCGCCGTCGTCGCAGTCGCCCTCGCAGTCGGCCACGCCGTCGCCGTCGTCGTCGAGCTCGTCGTCGAGCACGCCGTCGCAGTCCCCGTCGACGCCGTCGCAGAGCTCGTCCAGGGCGCCGTTGAAGATGGTCGGGTCGTCGTCGTCGCAGTCGAACCCGCAGAGGCTGAAGCCGTCCCCGTCCCGGTCGACCAGCTCGTCGGTGGCCGGGTCGCAGTCGTTGTCCAGGTGCGTGTCCCGGTCGCACCACTCCTCCACGTCGGGGGCCATGCCGACGTCGTCGTCGTTGCAGTCGGGCTCCGGCGAGCACTCGCTGTACCCGTCGTGGTCGTTGTCGACGGTCTCGTCGGTCTCCGGGTCGCAGTCGTCGTCGAGGCCGTTGCAGATCTCGACCGCGTCGGGGTGGATCGCGCCGCCCGCGTCGTTGCAGTCCCCGTCGCACTCGGAGAAGCCGTCGAGGTCGTCGTCCGTCTCGAGGTCGAGGTCGCCCGCGCAGTCGGCGTCGACCCCGTCGCAGATCTCGTCCGCCCCGGGGAACACGGTCGGGTCGGTGTCGTCGCAGTCGTCGCCGCCGTCGACCGCCGCGTCGACGTGGCCGTCGCCGTCGGCGTCGTCGTCGTTGCAGTCCGCGATCCCGTCGCCGTCCAGGTCGTCGCCGGGGTCGCTGGAGTCCCCGTCGCAGTCGTTGTCGATCCCGTCGCACTCCTCCTCGGCGCCGGGGAAGACGGTGGGGTCGCCGTCGTCGCAGTCGTCGCCGCCCTCTTCGACGTCGACGTGGCCGTCCCCGTCGGCGTCGGCGTCGGCGCAGTCGGGGGTGCCGTCGACGTCCGCGTCGCCGAACCCCTCGACGAGGTCCCCGTCGCAGTCCTGGTCGATGGCGTCGCAGAGCTCGGTGGCGCCCGGGTGGACGCCGGCGTCCGCCTCGTCGCAGTCGTCCGCGCACCCGACGCCGTCGCCGTCGGTGTCGAAGGGGAAGC
The DNA here is from genome assembly GCA_964344575.1 of uncultured Rickettsiales bacterium. Taxonomy (GTDB): domain Bacteria; phylum Myxococcota_A; class UBA796; order UBA9615; family UBA9615; genus JAAESI01. The sequence goes on from CAYFOA010000038.1 coordinate 22,364, forward strand.
AGTCCCGGTAGAAGCGGACGGGGGCCGAGACGGCGGTGACCTCCGACGTGTGGAGGGGCCCGCCGACGCGGCGGGGCGCCTGCCACGCGACGCGGGCGCGGACGACGACCGAGTCGCTGAACCCGGCGATCCCGCTCGTGTCCCAGGTCACCAGGTGCGAGACGCCCGCGGGGGCAGTGGCGAGCTCGTCGGGGAGCGAGCCGACGATCGCGGCGGGCAGCCAGAGGCCGCCGCCGTGCAGCGAGTACTCCAGCGAGACCGCCGCCCCGGGGACGGGATCGGACTCGGGGTCCGCGAGGATCAGCTCGACGGCGACGCTCGCGCCGACGAGGGCGGAGGCGTGGGCGAACCCTGCGGCGGCCGGCGGGTCGGCGCCGACGAAGCCGACGCGGACGCGGGTCGGGTTCTGGGCGAGGTTCGCCGGGCCGATGCGGTGGTTGACGTAGATCCGGTTCGGGTCGAACTGGGACGAGTCGGCGGTGGCGAGGTCGAGGTCGCCGTCGCCGTCGAAGTCGGCCCACGCGAGGCCCCGGGTGGCCTCCCCCTCGTCGGTGGCCCACGCCGGGTCGGGGTCGAGCGCGGCGCCGGTGTTGAGGTAGACGCGGTTCGGCTGGGGGACCTCGATCCAGTCGTCGGTGGCGGGGTCGCCGTCGTCGGGCAGCGGGTCGTGGAACTCGACGTTGCCGGCGGCCAGGTCGAGGTCGCCGTCGCCGTCCCAGTCGCCCCACGCGACGGCCGCGGTGGAGTCCTCCACGGAGGCCGTCCACGACGCCGTCGGCGCCAGCGTGCCGCCGTTGTTGAGGTACAGGGTGTTCGCCTCGGGGGTCTGCTCGCTGCCGTTGCCGAACGCGAGGTCGAGGTCGCCGTCGCCGTCGACGTCGCCCCAGGCGAGGGCGTAGCTGCGGTGCTCCTCGACCGACTCCCAGCTCGGGGTCGTCGACAGCGTGCCGCCGGCGTTCTCGTAGACGACGTTCGGGTCGAGGGTGTTCGCGACGGCGAGATCGAGGTCGCCGTCGCCGTCGACGTCCCCCCACGCGATGCCGTGGGAGTCGCGGACGTCGGCGGACTCCCAGTCGAGGACGAAGGCGCCGCCGCCGTCGTTCCGGTAGAGCTTCGTGGTCCCCGAGGGGATGCCGGGCGAGTCGCCGTTGGCGACGGCGAGGTCGAGATCGCCGTCCCCGTCGACGTCCCCCCACGCCACGCCGAAGGACTCGTCGGTCTCGGACGAGGTCCAGGCGGCGACGAACGCCGAGCCGGTGTTCTCGTAGACGACGTTCCCGGTCTCGTAGATGTTGGCGACGGCGAGGTCGAGGTCACCGTCCCCGTCGAAGTCGCCCCAGTCCCCGTCCCGGCTGCTGTCGCTCTCGGCGATGACCCACTCGGCGTCGTCGTCGACGACCCCGCCGGCGTTGGCGTAGACCCGGTTGTAGCCGCCGCAGATCACGGCGAGGTCGAGGTCGCCGTCGCCGTCGGCGTCGCCCCAGAGGCCGTAGTGGGCGAACTCCTCGGTGGAGAAGCTGACGTCGGGGGCGAGGCCGACGCCGTTGTTCTCGAAGAGGCGGTCGGCGATGGGGTCCCCCCACGGGCCGGAGAACTTGCCGATCGCGAGGTCGAGGTCGCCGTCGCCGTCGGCGTCGGCCCACGCGGCGGCGCTGGACTGGTCGGGCTCGGCGGGCTCGAAGTCCGTCGTGGGCGTGGTGGCGAGGCCGCCGCCGCCGTTGACGAAGAGCCGGTCGTGGGAGGTCCACGACGTCACCACCAGGTCGAGGTCGCCGTCCCCGTCCTCGTCGCCCAGCGCGAGGTCGCTGACGCCGTCGTCGAGCCCCCCGCCCGCCCACGAGGGGCTGGTCTCGAGGACGCCGCCGTCGTTCATCCACGCCTGGGCGATGCCCTCTTCTTCGTTGGCCGCGACGAGGTCGAGGTACCCGTCGCCGTCGAGGTCGCCCCAGGCCACCGCGACCGCCGTGCTCGCGGACGAGGAGGTCCAGTTCGCGACGCTCGGGAGGGTCCCCCCGGCGTTGAGGAAGACGCGCGCGTGGTCGCCCCACGCGACGGTGGCGAGATCGGGGTCGCCGTCGTTGTCGACGTCACCCCAGGCGAGGTCGGTGAACTCGACGTCGTCCGTGGCCGACACCCACACCTCGTCGAAGGTGCCGCCGCTCGCGTCGTACTCGTACACCCGCGGCGGCGCGAAGGCGGCGACGATGGCGAGCTCGGGGCTGCCGTCGCCGTCGAGGTCTCCGAAGCCGACCGCGTTGGTCGACTCGTTCCCCGGCGACTGCCAGAGCTGGGTCAGGCCGCCGGCGCCGTCGTTGAGGTAGACGAAGTCGGGATCCCCGTCGAGGTCGAAGAGCTCGCCGATGTTGCCCTCCGCGAGGTCGAGATCGCCGTCCCCGTCGAAGTCGCCCCAGGCGACGTCCCAGGTGGAGTACGCGTTGGGCGACGTCCAGCCGATCCCGGCGGCGGGGTCGTGGACGAGGGCGCCGGCCTCGTTGCTGTAGACGAGCGTCGGACCCTCGACGCGCCCGACGGCGAGATCGAGATCCCCGTCACCGTCCCAGTCTCCCCAAGCCAGGCTGCTGGTCTCACCGACGTTGGTGCTCAGCCAGTCGGCGTCGTCGTCGACGACGGCCTCGGCGCGGGACTGGAGGGGAGCGGCCTCGGGGCTGCAGGAGACCAGCGCCAGGGTCACCGCGCACGCAATCCAGGACTTCCTCATGGCCGGCACCTCCCGCGACCCCGAAGGGGTCCGCAGGACCCTCATCGGCGCGTCCCGGTTTCCCTTGAGGCCCTTGAGGGGTCCGGCCGGACCCGGGTAGCGTCGCGGGGTGGGAGTGGAGGCGTCCGCGCCGCGCGCTGGAAGGGAGGTCCGGCTCGCGGTCTTCCTGTTGGCCCTTTCGGGGCTGCCGCTGGTCCTGATCCTGCTGGGGGTGGACCTCGGCAGCGCGCGCGACTCGACCGCGGGACCCGCCCTGCACACGCTCCTCGAGTGGGGGGCCGTCTGCGCTGCGCTCTTCACCGCGGCGCTCGGCTTCCTCCGCTACCGCACGACCCGCGACGGCGTCACCGCGGTGATCGCGATCGCGCTGCTCTCGGCGGGGCTGATGGACGGCTTCCACGTCCTCGCCGCGGCGGGGCTCGTGCCGGCGTCCGACGGCGTCGACTTCATCCCCTTCACGTGGGCGCTGTCCCGGATCTTCGCGGCGGCGATCCTCCTCGTGGGGGCGGGGTTGGCGCTCCGTCCGGGGCTCCCTCCGGGGGCCGAGGAGGCGGGGCGGCTGATCAAGGCGTCGGCGGCGCTCTGCGTAGGCCTCGCGGCGGTCCTGATGCTGGTGTCCGCGTTCAGCCCGGATCTGCCCCGGACCCAGTTCAGCGGGCGCCTCTACACGCGGCCCTGGGACGTGGCCCCGCTCGCGATCTTCCTCTTCGGGGCGACGTGGGCCTTCCCCCAGCTCCACCGCCGGTTCGGGAGCACGTTCTCGCTGGCGCTGTGGCTGTCCGCGATCCCCCACGTGGCGACGCAGCTCCACGCCGCGTTCGGGAGCTCGGCGCTGTACGACGCCCACGACGTGGCCGCCCACGTCCTCAAGGTGGTCGCCTACCTGGTCCCCCTCGCGGGGCTGATGGTGGACTACGTCGAGACCCACCGGGCGCTGGAGACGAGCCGGGCGGGGCTGGAGCGGCGGGCCGCCGAGCTGCGGCGGACGAACGAGCAGCTGGAGGCGTTCGCGTCGGTCGCCAGCCAGGACCTGCAGGTGCCGCTCCGGGAGCTGGCGGACTTCGTCGACCGGATCGACGGCCACTTCCGGGAGGGGGCGGACGAGGAGGGGGCGAACTACATCGCCGGCGCGAACGAGGGGAGCCTGCGGCTGCAGTCGATGCTGAACGGGCTGCTGCTCTACATGCAGGTCCGGAAGGGGGGCAAGGAGCCGGCCCCCACCGACGCGGCCGAGGTGGCGGCGAAGGTGAAGGAGGCGCTCGCGTTCGCGCTGGAGCGGCGCTCCGGCGAGCTCACGATCGGGGAGCTGCCGCCGGTGCGGGCGGACCGCGGGCAGCTGACGCGGCTGCTCCGGCTGCTGCTCGACAACGCGATCCGGTTCGCCGGGGAGGCGCCCCCGAAGGTGAGCCTGACCGCGGTCCGGGACGGCGACCGGGTCGTCTTCGAGGTGCGCGACGAGGGGATCGGCTTCGCGCCCGCTCACGCGCGGGAGATCTTCGACCTCTTCCGCCAGCTCGACCCCGAGTCCGCCGGCACGGGCGTCGGCCTGAGCGTCGCCCGGTACATCGTCGAGCGCCACGGCGGCACCCTCGAGGCGGAGTCCCGCCCCGGCGAGGGGGCGACGTTCCGCTTCGATCTTCCCGCTGCCGGAGCTCTCTGATACAGTCCGCGCCGCTGAGTTGATTGAACAGTCAATCAACGCACTGGAGACGCAACGGAACCATGTCGAACCCCACCGAGTTCTTCACCAAGAAGGGCGAGCAGCTCGCCGCCAACCCCGACGCCCTCAAGGGCATCAACGCCACCTACCAGTTCAACCTGTCGGGCGACGACGGGGGCGAGTGGACGATCGCGCTGACGGACGACAACTCCGAGGTCCGCAGCGGTCCCTGCGACGACGCGCAGTGCACCATCTCGATGAGCGCGGCCGACTTCATGGCGATGATCGGCGGGAGCCTCAACCCGAACCTCGCGTTCATGACCGGCAAGCTGAAGGTCACGGGCGAGATCGGGCTCGCGCTCAAGCTCCAGTCCATCCTGAACTAGCTCCGGCCTTGGAGCCGACGCTCCAGGGCATCCGCGTCCTCGACCTGACGCGGCTGCTGCCGGGTCCCTACGCCTCGTGGATCCTCGCGTCGATGGGCGCGGAGGTCCTCAAGGTGGAGGGCCCGTCGCCGGGGGACTACGCCCGCGCGATGCCCCCGGGGCTGGGGCGCGTCGGGGCGATGTTCCACGTCGTCAACCGCGGCAAGCGGTCGATCGCGCTCGATCTGAAGAAGCCGGAGGGGCGCGCGCTGCTGCTGCGGCTCGTGCCCCGGTTCGACGTCGTGTTCGAGCAGTTCCGCCCCGGGGTGATGGACCGGCTCGGGCTGGGCTACGACGCGCTCCGCGAGGCGCGTGACGACGTCATCCTCTGCTCGCTGTCCGGCTACGGGCAGACGGGGCCGCTGCGGGAGGCCGCCGGGCACGACCTCAACTACCAGGCCCACGCGGGGACGCTGTGGCTCGGCGGCAACCGCGGCGCGGCGCCGCCCAACCCGGCGATCCCGACGGCCGACCTGACCGGCGCGATGAACGCGGTGACGGCGATCACCGGCGCGCTCTTCCGGCGGGAGCGGGGCGGGGGCGGGGCCTGGCTGGACGTCTCCATGGCCGACTCGGTGGCGGCCCTGGGCGCGCCGTTCGTGGCGTCGTGGACGGCGATGGGGGACGAGGCATGGGACCGCGGGGGGGCGCTGCTCGGCGGGGGGCTCGCGAACTACAGCGTCTACGAGTGCAAGGACGGCCGGCACCTCGCGGTCGGCGCGCTGGAGCCGAAGTTCTTCGCCCGGTTCGCCGCGATCTGCGGCCACCCCGAGTGGGCGAACACGCCGCCGGTCCCGGGCCCCTGGCAGGAGCCGGTGCGGGAGCAGATGGCGGCGGTCATCAAGACGAAGACGCGGGACGAGTGGGCGGCGGCGGTCGACGGGATCGACTGCTGCGTGACCCCCGTCCTCACCCCCGGCGAAGCGATGACGCGGCCGCTGTTCCATGAGCGGGACGTCGCCTCTGACGAAGTCGACGGCGCCTCCTTCGTGGAGCACCCCCTCGGCCCGCCGACGAGCGGTCACGCTCCGGCCCACGGCGAGCACACCGACCAAGTCCTCCGGGACGAGCTGGGGCTTTCAGAGGACGAGCTTCGCGAGCTTCGCGGCAGAGGGATCCTCGGTTGAGCTGAGTCTGCCGACGACGGTCACCCTCACACAGAGCCGCGAAGCCGCGAAGGTTCGCGAAGAAAAAACAAACAAAAACAATAACTTCGCGAGTCTTCGCGCCTTCGCGTCTCTGTGTTTCCTGCCGCGGCCCGGTCCCCCTCAACCCACCCGAAGATCACTCCCCATCGGAAGCCGCGATGGTCCCCAGCACGTGCTGCGCGTAGTCGATCCCCGACCACGCCGTGATCCCGGTCGCCGCGAGCAGCAGCCACCACGTGATCTGCTCCATCGGCAGCGGGACCCCGAAGATCATCTCCCCGACGCCGTAGTACGCCCCGATGAAGAGCACGACGGTCGCGATCTGCGCCGCCGCCTGGGCGACCGCCTTGACCTTGCCGCTGATGCGGGCGGCGAGGACGACGTCGTAGAGCCCGCTGAACACGCGGAGGTAGGCGACGAGGATGTCGCGCGCGAAGAGGACCGCCATCATCCACAGCGGCAGCCACCCGACGGCCATGAAGCCGAGGAACACGAACTGCCGGAAGACGCTGTCGGACAGCGGATCGAGGAGCTTGCCGAGGTCGGACACCTGGCCGGTCCGGCGGGCCACGGCGCCGTCGACGCCGTCGCTGATCTCGGCGAGGACGAGCCCCAGCAGGGTCAGCCCCATCCAGCCGACGGCGAGCGCGGTCGGGTCGTCGTACCCGTTGCCGTCTGCGGTGGCCATCGAGAGCGCGGCGAGGGTCAGCGGCGCGAGCACCAGGCGGGACGCCGTGATCGCGTTCGGCAGCGTCTTGTAATTGAGGCGCCTGCCCACGGGGCGCTTTCTAGCTCAAACCTTTAGACTGACGCTTCCATGACCGGAAAGATTGTCGAAATCCCCCTCCTCGCGATCCGCAACACCGTGATCTTCCCGGTGCTCGCGTTCCCCATCAACGTCGGCCGCGACAAGTCCCTGAAGGCCGTCGACCGCTCGATGGAGAACGACCGCCTGATGGGCATCGTCGCCCAGACGGACGCCAAGATCGAGGACCCGTCCACCGACGAGCTCCACACGGTGGGGACGGCGGTGAAGATCCTCAAGTCGGTCAAGATGCCCGGCAACAAGCTCAACGTGATCATCCAGGGGCTGAGCCGGATCCGGATCCTCGAGTACATCCACACCGAGCCGTACCTGAAGGCCCGCGTGGAGATGATCGAGGAGCAGGAGATCAAGGGCGTCGAGGTCAACGCGCTGCTGATGAACCTGCGCGAGCAGGCGCAGAAGATCATCGAGCTGAGCCCGCACATCCCGAGCGAGGCGAGCTTCCTCGTCAAGTCGATCGACAACCCCGCGATCCTGAGCGACATCGTCGCGTCGAACCTGTCCGTCTCCGTCGAGGAGAAGCAGGAGCTGCTGGAGACGCTCGACGTCCAGGAGCGGATCGAGAAGGTCGTCAACCTCCTCAACAAGGAGATCCAGGTCCTCGAGCTGAGCAACAAGATCCAGTCCGAGGTCAAGGGCGAGATGGACAAGGCGCAGCGGGAGTACTTCCTCCGCGAGCAGATGAAGGCCATCCAGAAGGAGCTCGGGGAGGTCGACGAGCGGCAGGAGGAGTTCGAGGAGCTGAAGCGCTCGATCAAGAAGGCGCGGATGCCCAAGGAGACCGAGAAGGTCGCGCTCAAGGAGCTGCGGCGCATGTCGCGCATGAGCCCCGGCGCGGCCGAGTACACGGTCGCGCGGACGTACCTCGACTGGCTGATCGAGCTGCCGTGGAGCAAGTCGAGCGAGGACAACCTCGACATCCACCACGCCGAGGACATCCTCGACGAGGACCACTACGGGCTGACGAAGGTCAAGCAGCGGATCCTCGAGTACCTCGCGGTGCGGAAGCTGAAGGACGACATGAAGGGGCCGATCCTGTGCCTCGTCGGACCTCCCGGCGTCGGCAAGACCTCGCTCGGCAAGTCGGTGGCGCGGTCGATGGCGCGCGAGTTCGTCCGGATGTCGCTGGGCGGCGTGCGGGACGAGGCCGAGATCCGGGGCCACCGCCGGACGTACATCGGCGCGCTGCCGGGGCGCGTCATCAAGGGGATCGACAAGCTGGGGGCCGACTACCGCGGCGACCCGAGCTCGGCGCTGCTGGAGGTCCTCGACCCGGAGCAGAACAACGCGTTCAGCGACCACTACCTCGAGGTCGACTTCGACCTGAGCAAGGTGCTCTTCATCGCCACGGCGAACCAGATGGGTCCGATCCCGGGTCCGCTGCGGGACCGGATGGAGGTGCTGGAGATCCCCGGGTACACCGAGGAGGAGAAGCTCCACATCGCCCGCCGGCACCTGATCGACGAGAACATCGAGGACCACGGGCTGACGGCCGAGCAGATCGAGATCACGGACGAGGCCGTCCTCAAGCTCATCTCCAGCTACACGCGCGAGGCGGGGGTCCGGCAGCTCAAGCGGGAGCTGGCGTCGGTCTGCCGCAGCGTCGCCAAGGACGTGGCTGCGGGGGACGCCGAGGGCAAGGTCGTCGTGGACGCGGCCAAGGTCATGGAGGTCCGGGGCCCCATCAAGTTCTTCCAGGAGGTCGCCGAGCGGACGGCCTACAGCGGCGTCGCCACGGGCCTCGCCTGGACCCCCGTCGGCGGGGACATCCTCTTCATCGAGGCGACGCTGATGAAGGGCCACGGGAAGATGATCCTGACGGGCCAGATGGGCGACGTGATGAAGGAGTCCGCGACCGCGGCGATGTCCTTCGTGCGGACGAACATGGACAAGCTCGGGATCGACCCCGAGGTGTTCGAGAAGATGGACATCCACATCCACATCCCCGCCGGCGCGATCCCCAAGGACGGCCCCAGCGCGGGGACGACGATGACGACGGCGATCGTGTCGCTGCTGACGGCGCGCCCGGTCAACCACGAGCTGGCGATGACGGGCGAGATCACGCTCCGCGGGCACGTGCTGCCGGTGGGCGGGATCAAGGAGAAGGTCCTCGCCGCGGCCCGGGCGGGCATCAAGCACGTGATGATGCCGGACAAGAACGAGAAGGACCTCGTCGAGATCGGCGACGACGTGGAGCTCGACGTCGAGTTCGAGTTCGTCAGCCGCATCGAGGACGTCCTCAAGTTCGCCCTCGGCGACGACATCCTCGACGGCAAGCGCAAGGGCGCCTGGGCCGGCGACGGCGACGGCTCCCCCAAGAAGCCCGCCCCCAAGAAGAAGAAGGCCCCCGCCAAGCGGAAGGCCTCCTCCAAGAAGGGCTCCGGCGGCGAGACCGCGCCCGCCGCCCCGGCGTAGCGCCTAGAGCGAGCCGGAGTTCTGGATGATGGTGATGTACGGCATGAACATCGCCAGCACGACGATGAGCACCAGGCCGCCGAGGATCAGCGTCATCACCGGCTCGATGAGGCTCACCAGCCGCTCCTGATCCTGGTCGACCTGCGCGCGGAAGACCTCCGACGCGTTCTCCAGCATCTCGGCCATGGAGCCGGACTCCTCGCCGATGACGATCATGTCGCGCGCGAGCTCGGGGACGTACCAGTACTCCTCGAGCGGGGCGCTCATGCGGCCGCCGTTCTCGACGCTCTTCTCCATCGCCACGATCGCCTGCTCGATCGCCATGTTGTCCACCGTCTCGCGCGACAGGCGGAGCGACTCGAGCACGGGGACGCCGGTCCGGAGCAGCGCGGCCAGCGTCTTGCTGAACCGCGCCATCGCCGCCGTCGTGACCATGCCGCCGATGTAGGGGAGCCGGATCTTGAGGAAGTCCATCAGGTAGGACTTGTGCGTCAGCGACCGCCAGCCGAGGAACACCAGCCCCGCGAGGACCGCAAGGATGACGATCAGCCCCGTCGGGGAGCTGGCCACGTCCGACGCCGCGAACACGCTCCGCGACAGCCACGACATGTCCGGCATGACGTCGTTGTTCGCCGCCTGGAGCATGTCTTTGAACTTGGGTGCAACTTGCGTGAGGATGAAGAGCAGGATCACGACGGCGACGCCGAACGTGACCGCGGGGAAGATCAGCGCGTTGCTGACCTTGCTGCGGATGTGGGCGTCGTTGTCGAGGCTGTCCGCGAGGTAGCGGAGGTTCTTGCTCAGCTCGCCCGACTTCTCGCCCGCGCGCGCCAGCGGGACGACGATCGCGGGGAGCCCCGCGCCGTGGGACTGCAGCGCCGCCGAGAAGGCGCCGCCGGCCTCGACGTCGGTCGTCACCGAGGCGAGGAGGTTCTTCATCCCGCCGCCGGACGTCCGGCGCCCGAGGATCTTCAGGGAGCGCACCATGGGGATGCCGGCGTCGAGGAGGACGGCCAGCTGGCGGCAGAAGGTCGCCGCGTTGCGGACGTTGATTCGGGGGGCGAAGAAGCTGCGGCCTCCTCCGCTGGGCTCTTCTGCTTCGGTGACGTTGGCAGGGGCGTTCGTGGCCATCGCGGGTCTTCCTCCTCCACCGACGACCCCCCTGGGTGGCGGTGGGCGGCCAAGTTACCGCGGCTCGGTCGCTATTGGTAGAGCACCCGGATGAACTCGTCGACCGTGGTCTCGCCCCGCTTCACCCGGACCCGCCCGCGATCCGCCAGCGTCTGCATCCCCGCCTCCAGCGCCATCGTCCTCAGATCGGCCTCGGGGGCCCGCTCGCTGATGGCGTGGCGCATCTTCTCGTTGATGTCGAGGATCTCGAAGATGCCGGTCCGGCCGCGGTAGCCCGTGCCGTAGCAGTTGTCGCAGCCGCGCCCGCGGTAGTAGACGACGGCGTCCTCGTCGGTCGGGGCCTTCTTCTTGGCCTTGCTGCTGCCCTTGCCCTTGGTCTTCGCGGGCTCCTTCGGCGGCGGCTCGGGGACCGCGAAGCCGGCCTGCTCGAGGACGGCGGGGTCCGGCTCGTAGGACTCGCGGCAGTCGTCGCAGATCGTCCGCACGAGGCGCTGCGCGACGACGCCGACGATCGAGGTCGCGAGCAGGAACGGCGGGATGTCGAAGTTGTAGAGCGTCGTCACCGCGCCGGGCGCCGAGTTGGCGTGGATCGACGAGTAGACGAGCAGGCCCGTCAGCGAGCCGCGGACGGCGACCTTGGCGGTCTCGTCGTCCCGGATCTCGCCGACGAGGATGATGTTCGGATCCTGGCGCAGGAGCGCGCGGAGCCCCTTGCTGAAGTCCAGCCCGATCTTGTAGTTCACGTGGACCTGGGAGACGTCCGGCAGCTCGATCTCGACCGGGTCCTCGATCGTCATGATGTTCTTCTGCTGGGCGTCCAGCTCGCCGATCGACGCGTACAGCGACGTCGTCTTGCCCGACCCCACCGGACCGCACGCCAGGACGATGCCGTGGCTCCGCTTGGTGAAGTCCTGCAGCTTCTCCATCTCCCAGTCGTCGAGGCCGAGGATGTCCAGCTGCGGGACCTCCTTGCTGCCGGCGGTGATGCGGATGCTCATCCGCTCCCCGCGCGACGTGGGCACGGTCGCGATCCGGAAGTCGTACGGCTCGCCGCTGAGCTCCTGGTGGACGTGGCCGTCCTGCGGCTTGCGGCGCTCGGTGATGTCCATGTCGGACATGACCTTGATGCGCGAGATCGTGTCCTCGCCGAGGTTCTTCTTGAGGTGGGTGACGTCGTGGAGGATGCCGTCGAGGCGGTAGCGGACGCGCATGAAGCCGACCTGCGGCTCCAGGTGGATGTCCGTCGCGCCCACGGCGGTCGCCCGCTCGAGGATCGCCTGGACCATCTCGGGGGCGTAGTTGATGCCCGCGAAGCTGTCCTGGTCGAGCCGGAACGCGGGGCGGTCGTTGCGCTTGGAGCGACGCCCCCGGGAGCGGGCGCCCACGCCGCGGCTGCGGCGCTTCTTCTCCGCCTCGGCGACCTCCTTCGTCCAACCGTCGAGGGTTGTGCGGAACTGGGTCGGGGTCTCCACGAGGAGGCGGACGTCGCGGCCGGTCAGCGCCTTCAGGGCCTCCAGCAGGACGGGGCCGGGGTCGCTGATGACGAGGAGCGTCAGCCCGTCGTCGTCGCCGCCCGCGGTCATGGGGACGATCTCGAACGCCTCGGCCATCTCCTGCGTGACGGTGCCCGCCTGGGTGGGGTCGGCGGACCACTTCTTCCCCCGGCGGCGGGGGAGGCCGTAGAACTCGGCGGCGAGGTCGGCGGACCGGGCCTCGGTGATGGTGCCTTCTTCGACGAGGACGTCGAGGAGGCGACGGCCGGACTCCAGGGCGGTCCCGTCGGCGGCCTTCATCCCGCGGTAGCTGCCGATCTCGGCGTCGAGGAGGAACTCGAACATCGTGCCGATGACGTCCCGGTGCTGGGGCATCCCCGGGGCGGTGCGGAGGAGCTCGGCGAGGATCTCGGGATCGACGCCCGCGGACACCGCGGACCACCAGTCCCCGGACGTGTCGGCGGCGAGGCCGAGGGCGGCCATCCGGCGGACGACGGGCCCGCCCGCGCCGCCGTGGGCGCCGAGGTACTGCTCGACGGTGGAGCGGGTGAGGTAGCCGAGGTGGGCGGCGGCGCGCTCGATGGCGGCCTCGGGGGAGGTGGCGCTGGCGGCGTCGGCCTGGACGGGGGAGACCTGGCGGTAGGTGCCGGTGAGGACGCCGTCGCTGGCGCGGCGGCCGGCGGGGGACGACGACTGGGGCGCCATCACCGGGGAGGCCGGCGGGGACGGGACGGGACGCGTGCCCGGGGGCGGCGGAGGCGCGGGCGCCGCGCTCTGGAGGGTGACGTCGGCGGGCGTGACCCCGCGTGCGCCGGGCGGCTGCGGGCCGCCGATCTTCGGCACTTCGATCTTCCTCGTCATCGCCTTGACGAGCGAGCCCCAGAGCTGGTCTTGAGCCATGCGCGCAGTCTCCCCGATCTCCCCGAAGGGCCAACCATCATAGCGTTGCGCGAGCCTGTGGAAAGGTAGGCTCCGAAGGGGGTGCTAGGCTTCCCCGATGGCGCGGCTTCCCAGGGGCGCAGTACGTCGAATGCGAGGGTTCGTGGACCGCCTCCGCCACGCGCCCCGGGCGGTGCGCGGCGAGGATCGCTGCGAGGTGGCAGGCCACGTCATCCGGGTCCCCCGGGGGGTCCGCCACCCGCTCGCCGACGGCAGCGCCCCGTTCCTGATGCGGACGGTGGGGCCGATGGTATCCGCCCGACACCGGGTCCTCGTGCTCGGCTCCGGCTGCGGGATCGGCGCCGTCGTCGCGGCCTCGCGGGCGGCGACGGTGGTCGCGTGCGACGACGACCCCAGGGCGGTGGCGGCGACCGAATCCAACTTGCGCGCGGCGGGGTGCATGGACCGGGTGACGCTGGTGCGCGGGGGACCGCCGGCCGGCGACGACCCGTTCGACCTCGTCTGGTTCAACGGCCGCCAGGGCCCGGACGGCTACCAGGCGATGGGCGAGCTGCTGGACGCCGTCCCCGCGCTGCTCGGGGAGCAGGGGCGCCTCGTGGTGGCGGTGGACCGGACGTCGGGGATGGGCGAGTTCGTCCGCAGCCGCGTCCCGGACGGCTACCGCGTCGTCCGCCTGGCCCGGTCGCCGGGGCTGCTGGGGACGTGGGAGGCGCTCAGCCTGGGGTGGGACGTGGAGGCCGCGCGAGCGCGGAGGCACGCCGGTCGCGACGCCGACGCGAAGGCGCAGGTCAGCCGGAAGCGGTGGCGGCGAGACGCGGCGAACGACCCGCCGGTCGAGGGCGCGGTGAACGAGTGAGACCCCGCCGGATCGCGCGCCGCTTCCTCGCCCGCGCCAAGCACTGGGGCACCCCCCACGTCCACTGCCCCGGCTGCGGCGGCGACCGCCCCGTGCCCGACGACGACTCCCTCCAGACGTGCTTCGTGTGCAGGCTCCAGTGGCGCCGCGTCGACCTCACCGGAGACGACGCCGCCGACGCCGCAGCCATCCGGGAAGCGGCCGGCGACCGCCCCTGGGCCGCCACCTTGCACCCGCTGATGGTCGACGTCCCGGACGGGCCCGGCACGACGACGGTGACGCTGGACTGCGCCTTCGTCTTCTTCCCCTGAATGGCGGGTGGGCCAACCAGCGGCAATACTTACAGACGCGCGCGCATGGGCCCGAACATCACCATCGTCACCCGGCACGACCTCTACCCCGCCGTCCACGGGGGGGCCGTCAAGATCGTCCGGACCGCCGACGCGCTGTCCCGCCTCGGCTGCACCGTCACCGGCGTCACGTCCGACCGCCTCCGCTACCACCTGTGGGAGGGCGGCAAGCACTCGATGGTCGACTACCCGGCGCGGCTCGTGGCGGCGACGCGGGTCCCCTCCGGGCTCGCCCCGTGGCTGCGGCGGCTCGGTCTGCCGGACTACTGGAAGACCGTCGAGTACCTCCTCCGGTCGCTCGGCTACCCCGACGACGAGCACCTCCTGTACCAGCCCGTCGTCGATCCCGACTTCTGGGTGCGGACGCTGTACGTCGGCCGGAACCACCGGACCGACTGGTTCCAGGCCGAGTTCCCCGGCTTCGGCGTCCCCTGCTGGGTCGCCGCCCGCGTCCTGAGGAAGAAGTGCTCCGTCGTCGAGCACAACGTCGAGTGGTCGCGGCTGGCCGACACCACCGAGCTCAAGCCGGAGACCATCAAGCGCCTGCGCGAGATCGAGATGCAGATCTGCCACCTCGCCGACGAGGTGATCACCTGCTCCGACGACGACCGCCTGCTGATGCTCGACGACGACTTCGAGCGGGACGAGATCACCGTCATCCCCCACGGCGTCGACCTCGAGAACTACGGCCACAAGACGGGCACCGGCATCCGGGAACACCACGGCATCGACCGCGACGTCCCGCTGCTCTTCTTCCACGGGACGCTCCACTACTGGCCGAACACCGTCGCCTGCCGGATGTTCGCCGAGGAGATCCTCCCCCGGATGCGCGACCGCGGCCGCCGCGTCCACGTCCTCGCGGCCGGCCTCAACCCGCCCGACCGGTACGTCCACCCCGACCTGACCTACGCGGGCTGCGTCGAGGACCTCGTCTCCTACATCTCGGCCGCCGACATCGCCGCGGTCCCGCTGCTCGACGGGGGCGGGACGCGCCTCAAGATCCTCGAGTACCTCGCCGCCTCGAAGCCGGTCGTCAGCACCCGCAAGGGCGCCGAGGGGCTGGAGCTGGTGGACGGGCGGGAGCTGCACCTCGTCGACGACGGCGACTGGGACACCTTCTGCGACAAGCTCTGCCACCTCCTCGACCACCCCACCGAGGCGCTCGGGATGGGCGCGCTGGGGCACCGCTTCGTCGAGCAGTACGACTGGCTCGAGGTGGGGCGCGCGTTCCTGGAGCTGTACGAGGGGCGGGGGTCGGTCCGGGGGACGGACTACAACGCCGAGCTGGCGTCCCGCGTGGAGCGGACGGACCAGCCGCTGGCCGAGGTCGGAGCCGAGCGTCTCGCCGAGTCGACCGCCCGGCTGGAGAAGACCCACCGCAAGGAGCGGGCGGGCAACGCGAGCAAGCTGCTCCAGGTGCTGCAGGAGAAGGACCTGGAGCCCTCGATCGTCCACTGGGCCGACGACGAGGTGCACCACGAGCTGTCCGACAGCGACCTCGTCCGCCACATCCCGACCGACGTCGACTGGCAGAAGCCGCGGACGATGATTCTGCTGCTGAACAAGCGCTGCAACCTCAAGTGCGACTTCTGCGACCTGTGGCACTACACGGACATGATGCCGTTCGAGTCGGCGGCGACGATCGTCCAGCGGGCGCCCGCCGCGGGGGTCAAGACGCTGGTCATCACGGGCGGCGAGCCGTTCGTCCACCCGCGGATCTTCGAGCTCATCGAGCTGGCCAAGAACCTCGGCCTCGGCGTGAACATCACGACGAACGGGACGCTGCTGGTGAAGGATCTGGACCGGGTCAAGAACAGCCGCGTGGACAGCCTCAGCATCAGCCTCGACGGGTTCGAGGAGACGCACGACACCCTCCGCGGCGTGGACGGCACCTACTCCGAGGTGATGAACGCGGTCGACGTGCTGAAGGCCGAGACGGACATCTGGCTGAACATCTACTTCGTCGTGACGAAGCAGAACGTGCGCGAGCTGGCGAAGGTCTACGACCTGACGGTGGACAAGGGGATCGGCTTCGACTTCTGGCCGGTCAACGGCTACCCCCACCTGTACGCGACCGAGCCGGCCGACAAGGCGGTGTACATCGCCGCGATCGAGCACATCGCGAAGACCCACCCGGGGGTGGCGGCGCGGATGGACTACTACCGCTACGGCATCGAGTACATGGAGGGGCGGCGGGACCACTTCCGGTGCCTGGGACTGATCGAGCAGTTCGGGGTCAACCACGAGGGGCAGCTGGTGCCGTGCTGCGTGTGGGACCAGAAGGGGCTGCAGGTCGGCTCCGCGCTGGACGAGCCGCTGGACCAGCTCTTCTACAGCGAGCGCGCCCAGGCGATGCGGGAGCAGATCTTCGAGGAGGGGTGCGTCGACCAGTGCTTCAACCACAGCCTCTACGAGTTCCAGCAGGCGACGGGGCTGGACTTCGTGGTCAAGCCCGCCGAGGAGCCGATGCAGCCGGAGCTGGCGGTGATCAAGGAGTCGGGCCAGGCGCGGGAGGCGGAGGCCAAGGCGCGGCGTCGCGCGGCCGCCAAGAAGCGTCGCGCGCGTGAGCAGGCGGCGAAGAAGGCGGAGGCGGCGAAGAAGCGGGCGGCCAAGCCGAAGGTGAAGGCGGCGGAGGCGTGACGGCGATGGACGCGGCCAGCTTCGACCTCCCCGGCAGCTACATGGTCCTCGAGGTGACCAACCGCTGCCCGCTGAAGTGCGGCCACTGCGCGGTGGCGGAGGCGGACCTGGGGCACCCCCACTACGGGACGATCGAGCACATGAGCGTGGGGATGGTCCGCGAGCTGCTCGAGGACCTGCGGGCGTCGGGGCTGAAGTTCGACAACCTGGTGATGTTCTGGCTGGGGGAGCCGCTGTCGAACCCGCGGTTCAAGGACATCTACAAGCTGGTCCTGCAGTACTCGGGGAACCGGGAGATCTTCGGGAAGATCGAGGTCCACACGAACACGTTCCCGCTGAGCGAGGAGATCGCCCGCGGGGCGCTGAACGACGCCGACGTGCCCCAGGTGTGGCACCTGACGATGGACGCCATCAAGGCCGAGACGTTCCACGTCATCAAGGGGCTGGACGCGTTCAAGAAGTCGCAGAAGCAGAGCCTCAAGATGGTCCAGCTCAAGGGCGCGACGAACTCGCGGTGGCCGAAGCTGGCGATGCAGTTCATCGTCAGCGACGTCAACGTGGACGAGGCGGAGGAGTTCGTCGACTTCTGGAAGGGGGCGTACGCCGAGGCGGGGCTGCCGATCGAGGTGACCGGCTTCCACGTCCCCGTCGAGGGGCCGGAGAACTACATCTACCTGAAGTCGCTGGACTGCCCCACGGCCGACGAGCAGGACCGTCAGAACCGGGTGTACGCCGGGTTGATGGAGCGCTTGGGGCTGAGCTCGCCGGTGGACCCGGACGCGGAGCGGCGCGTCACGGACAGCGTCCCCCGCAAGCTGCTGACGCCGTGCAGCGGCTTCTTCATGACGCCGACGATCAGCAGCGACGGGCGCATCACGATGTGCGCGCGGGACAACACGTACCACCTCGTGGTGGGGTCGCTGAAGGAGCAGTCCTTCTCGAAGATCTGGATGGAGTCGCCGGTGCTGAACCGCCGCCGGCAGCGGGTCGGGGCGGGGAACTACGACGAGCTGCCGTACTGCCAGACGTGCTTCATCCCGCACTCGGTGAACTACTCGCCGATCCCGCAGGAGGCGATCGACGGGTTCCTGGCGGCGAACGCGCTGGACGGGGAGCTGGTCGAGGCTTCGGAGGGGAGCGTGCCGTGGGCGCGGCCGTACCCGGAGACGTACGTGGGGAAGCAGAACGACCAGGTCTACGAGGACCGGACGGGGACGCGGCTGGTGCAGATCGGGGAGGCGCGGCCGTGAGGCGGACGAACTTCTTCATGGCGGACGTGGCCCGGTACGCGCGGGACACGGCGAAGCTGCGGCTGGCGGACGGGCTGCCCACGCAGATCCACGTCAGCGTGACGGACCGGTGCTGCCTGCCGTGCCGGATGTGCGACATCTGGCGGATCGATCCGAAGGAGGAGCTGACGACGAACGAGTGGAAGGGGGTGTTCGACCAGGTCAGCGACTGGGCCGGGGCGGTGGGGCTGAACTTCGCGGGGGGCGAGCCGTTCCTGCGGAAGGACCTGCCGGAGCTGACGGCGTACGCGACGTCGATGGGGTTCACGGTGACGTCGAACACGAACGCGACGCTGTTCAACGAGCGGAAGGTGAAGGAGATCGCGGACGCGGGGTTGGACATCCTGTACGTCTCGATGGACGGCTACGAGGCGGCGACGCACGACCACATGCGGGGCGAGGTGGGGACGCACGCGAAGGTGATGCGGACGCTGAAGCTGGTGGACCAGGTGCCGAACCCGCGGGTGATCATCGCGATGATCGTGAGCCGCCACAGCGTCGGCGAGCTGAAGCAGATGGCGGAGTGGACGCGGGAGCAGGGGTACCAGGTGGTGTACCAGCCGCTCTTCAACAACTTCGGGCGGGAGTACGACCCGCAGTGGTTCGTGAAGTCCCCGCACTTCCCCCGGGAGGACCAGCTGGGGCAGCTCGACGAGGCGTTGGACTACCTCATCGAGATCAAGGAGAACGACGGACACGTCTGCAATTCGGTGGGTCAGCTGAAGGAGATGAAGCGGTACTTCCGGAACCCGAGCGTGAGCAACGGGCTGCCGTGCAACGCGGGGCACTCGGACATCTCGCTCGACCCCTACGGGAACTTCCTGTTGTGCTTCTGGCTGCCCCCGGTGGGGGACGTCAGGACGACGCCGATGTGGAACAGCTACAAGAGCCAACGCCGCCGCTGGGAGGCGCACAACTGCCCCCGCACGTGCAACATGCTCAACTGCAACTTCGAGCACATGTGAGGCTCGCGGCTCAGCGCCCGAGGATCACGTCGAGTCCGCTCAGGATCGCCTCCAGCTGACGCTTCGACACCTGCCCCGTCCCCTCGTCCAGCCAGCGCCGGTCGAGGCTGACGATCGAGGCGGGCAGCGCCACCGAGTCCTTCGGCAGGCCCGTGCTCTTCGCCGGAAGCAGGACGTTGCCCGGGGCCTCCGCCCAGCGCACGTTGCTCGTCAGGGGGACGCACACCACCGTGCTGATGCGGCTGCGGTTCAGCGCGTCGCCCTGGACGACGACCACCAGGCGGCGGAAGCCCGGCTCGGGCGCTTCCGGGGCGGGGAGGTCCGCCCAGCAGACGTCGCCCTGGGCGATCACCACTCCACCTCGGCGAGCGTCCGCACCGCGGCCGCCTGCGCGAACGGATCCGGCTCCGCCGCTGTCTCCGCCGCGACCAGCGCGTTCCAGGCCGCGGTGACCGCCTCCGGGTCGTGCCGCTGCAGGTACTCCCGCAGGGCGTCCTGGTACAGCTGACTGCGCGAGACGCCCTTCGCCGCGGCCAGCTTCTCGGCGTCCGCGAACAGCTCGTCCGGCAAGGAGATCGCCGTCTTCATACCCAGAGTATAACTCGCCGGCGCGACGGTACCAGCCCGATCGCGGCGTCTACGCCGGGAAGAACGGCCCCACGAGCTCCTCGCTGAGATCCCACAGACGCTTCCAGTCGGCCTCGTCGCGGGCGCGCTTGTGGACGAATGACTCGCCCACGGGGCCGCGCATCTGGCCGAGGCCGCGGGGTCCGTAGTAGGTGCCGGGCTTCGCGTCGGGATCGGCCGCCGCGAGGCAGAGGGGGAAGGCGCCGGCGTTGGCCGACTGGGCCATCACGACGTTCGAGAACGAGTAGACCCAGCCCCACAGCTTCGGGCCGCCGTCCATGCCCACGCCCGCCGACTGCAGGTTCGTCGCGCTGTAGCCGGGGTGGCAGGGGATGGCCCGGGCCGCGCTGCTGCGCTCGGCCAGGCGGCGGTTCAGCTCGAAGCCGTACATCAGGTTCGCCAGCTTCGACTGGAAGTACGCCGCCGACGGGTTGTAGCCGGTGGTGAACTGCGGGTCCTCCCAGTTCATGCCGCCGAACTTGTGGGCGATGCTCGCGACCGGGACCACCCGCGCGCCGGACTCGTCCAGGACGTCGAACAGGAGCGAGTTCAGCCGGAAGTGGCCGAGGTGGTTCGTCGCGAACTGGAGCTCCCACCCCTCGTTCGTGCGCCGCTCCGGGGTCTGCATGACGCCCGCGTTGTTGATAATCGCGTCGATGCGGGGCGCCTTGGCGCGGACGGCGTCGGCGCCCTCGCGGATGCTGTCCGTGTCGGCGAGGTCGAGCAGCGCGAAGTCGACGTCCGCGCCTTCGGTGGCGTCGCGGAGGGTGGCGAGGGCGCCCTCCGCCTTCGCCTCGGACCGGGTCGTGATGACCACGCGCCCGCCCTTGGCCGCGAGGATCTTCGCCGCCTCCAGCCCGAGGCCGCTGTTGCCGCCGGTGATGACGAAGGTCTTGCCGTTCAGGTCCGGGAGTCGGTCGGGGGTCCAGCGCATCGCGCCACCGTAGCCACCCCGCGCGCCTCCGTCAGGTGGGGGTTCGGATTCTCGGATATGGTTCGCGACCGTGATCGGCGCAGGGCCCTCCAAGCTCCTCGAACGAACCGGGGACGGGCTCGCGCTCGTGCTGCTGGGGCTCGTCCTCCTGCCCGTCCTCGCGCTGGTGGTGGCGGGGTCGCCCACGGAGCTCATCGCGGGCATGCGCCACCCCCTCGTCGGCCCGGCCCTCGCGCTCAGCCTCCGAACCAGCCTCGTCAGCCTCGCCGTCATCGTCGGGCTGGGGACCCCGCTGGCGTGGCGGCTCGCCCGGACCGAGGGGCGCGGGGCGCAGCTCGTGGAGGCGCTCATCGACCTGCCGGTGGTCCTCCCCCCGGCGGTGCTCGGCATCGGGCTCATCTACGCCTACGGGCGGAGCGGGATCCTCGGCGGGCTCCCCATCGCGTTCACGGCGTGGGCGGTCGTGGCGGCTCAGGTCGTGGTCGCCGCGCCCTTCTACGTGCAGTCCGCGACGGCCGCGTTCCGGGGGGTCGACGACGAGCTGCTGCTGGTCGCGCGGACGCTCGGCGCCTCGCCGGCCCGGGCCTGGTGGCGGGTCGCCGTCCCGGCCGCGCTGCCGGGGGTGGTGGCGGGCGCGGCGCTGGCGTGGGCGCGGGCGCTGGGGGAGTTCGGGGCGACGCTGTTGTTCGCGGGGAACCTCCCGGGGCGGACGCAGACCATGCCGCTGGCCATCTACTCGGCGCTGGAGACGGACGTGGACGCAGCGCGGTCGATCGCGGTGCTGCTCGCGGCGTTCGGGCTGGCCGCGCTGGTGGCGTTGCGGTGGACGACGTCGGCGCGAGTGGGCGCCGGCGGGGGCCGGTTCCGGTGACGCACGCGTGGACGACGTCAGCGCGGGTCGGTGCCCGGCGGCGGGGAGGGCTCCGGTGACGGTGGGGCGGGCGACGGCGGCGGTCGAGCCGCGGACCGGTCGGCCGACGATCGCGACCGCCGTGCCGGGCGGCGCGCCTGGAGGGGTCCGGTGACCTCGGCGGCGTTCGAGATCGACGTCCGGGGCCGGGCGGGGACCTTCGCGTTGGAGGCGTCCTTCGTCGGCGAGGCGGGGACGACGCTGCTGGTCGGGCCCAACGGATCGGGGAAGTCGACGCTGCTGACGATGATCGCGGGCGGGCTGCGGCCGTCGGAGGGGGCCATTCGCGTCGGCGGGCGGACGCTGTTCGACGCGGGCCAGGGCGTCGACGTGCCCCCGGAGGGGCGTCGCCTCGGGTACGTCCCCCAGGGCTACGGGCTGTTCCCCCACCTGACCGCGCTGGAGAACGTCGCGTTCGGGTTGGTGGGACGGGTGCCGCCGGACGAGGTCCGGGACCGCGCCCACGTCGTGCTCCGGGACCTCGGTGGCGGGGACGTGGCGGCGCGCCGGCCGCGCGAGCTGTCGGGGGGTGAGCAGCAGCGGGTGGCGCTGGCGCGCGCGCTCGCCATCGAGCCCGACGCGCTGCTCCTCGACGAGCCCGTCGCCGCGCTCGACGCCACCGCCCGGCGGGAGGTGCGCGCGTTCCTCGTCGAGCGGGTGGCGGCGCTCGCTTGTCCGACGTTGGTGGTCACCCACAGCCTCCGCGACATCGAGGCGTTCGACGCCCGCGTCGTCGTGCTGGAGGGGGGGCGGGTGGTCCAGGCGGGGGCGGTGGACGACGTCCGCGCGGCGCCTGCGTCCGACTTCGTGGCCGAGCTGTTCGGTCCCGCCCGATGACCGTGCCGGCCGGCTGCCGGAGCGCCGTCGTCGCCGTCGCGCTCGTCCTCGCCGGCGCCCTCGCGGCGTGCGGCCCCTCCGCGTCGGGGCCGACGGTGACGGTGTTCGCCGCGTCGTCGCTGACCGACGCGTTCGCCGAGCTCGAGGCGGCGTACGAGGCGGCGCACCCCGGGGAGGACGTGGTCGTCGCGCACGCGGGGAGCCAGATCCTGCGGTTGCAGATCGAGCAGGGGGCGCCCGCGGACGTCTTCGCGTCGGCCGACGCCGGCCACGTCGACGCCCTCGGCGACGCAGGTCGGATCGCGGCCCGCGGCGTCTTCGCGGCCGGCGCTCTGGCCGTGGTCGTCCCGCGCGGGAACCCGGCCGGCATCGGCTCGCTCGAGGATCTCCCGCGCGCGAGGCGCCTGGTCCTGGGCGCCTCCGAGGTGCCCGTCGGACGCTACACGTCGGCGCTGTTGGAGGGAGCCGCGGGGCGCTTCGGACCGACCTGGGGCGACGCCGTCGCGGCGTCCGTCGTCTCGCGCGAGCCCAACGTCCGGCTGGTCCTCGCCAAGGTCGTCCTCGGGGAGGCCGACGCTGCCATCGTCTACGCCTCCGACGCCGCCGCCGCGGGGGACGACGTCCTCGCTCGCCCGGTCCCGCCCGAGCTGGCCCCCGCGATCGCCTACCACCAAGCCGTCCTGCGCGAGGCGCCGAACCCGGCCGGCGCGCGCCGGTGGGACGCCTTCGTCCGGTCCCCCGCCGCCCGCGACGTCCTCGCGGGCCACGGCTTCGGGGCGCGCGAGAGCAGCGCGCCCGGCCCGGGTCCCTGACGAGAGCGCCGAACCGGTATCCGGACGCCCCAACCCCGCCGAGGTCGTCGACCTCACCCCCGTGAGGGCCCCATCAGGCGCCCTGAACCCGCCGAGGTCGTCGACCTCACCCCCCTGAGGGCCCCATCAGGCGCCCTGAACCCACCGAGGTCGTCGACCTCACCCCCGTGAGGGGCGTCGGACATCGACGGCCTCGCGGAAGCGCCCGACCGAACCTGTCTTCTTCCATCCATCGTCGTCGTCTCGGCTGTGGTCGATGTGGGAGACGCGCAGCGTCTTCCAACGGGCTGTTGGCAA
>CAYFOA010000039.1:0-44411 GCA_964344575.1 uncultured Rickettsiales bacterium
TCGGCTGTGGTCGATGTGGGAGACGCGGAGCGTCTTCCAACGGACTGTTGGCAACTCGGAGGGTTGTCAAAGACGTCGTCCGGCGCTCCGCCGGCCGATGTCGTCAGGCCCGGCATCGTCCATCAGGGCAGGTGCCCGACGGCGTCCGAAGTCGCCCGGCTCCCCGAACGCCGTCGGTGTCGGCCGGGGACATGCCACGGCGGGGACAGCTCTCCGCTGTGCTCCGACCTGACCCCACCGTTTGGACAACCCTCCCGCCTTCGGCTCCGGGTTGACCACATGCCCCCAACCGCGACGACGACGAGGGGAGGGTGCCCGGCGAGTTCTGCTGGGATGCCGGGAAGGCCTCAGCGGACCGTCCCGGGGGGTGCTCGCGGCGAGGGGGTCGGGATTGACCGGTGGGCGGTCACTCGAACCGCATTCGCCCCCCCGGGTCCCGGTCCCTCGGCCGCCTCTCCCCTCAGGCGGCGGTGTCTTCTCCGAGGAGGCTGCGGGCGACCTGGGACGTCTGGATCTCGTCCGTCCCGCCGTAGATCTGGAGCACCTTCGCGTCGCGCGCCAGCTGCTCGACGCGGTACTCCGCCATGTAGCCGTAGCCGCCCATCAGCTGGACCGCCTCGAGGCAGACCTCCATGCACGCCTGCGCGCAGTACAGCTTGCTCGCCGACGCCGCCGCGAAGCTGACCTGGCGGCCCGCGTCGAGGTTGTCGAACGCCCGGAAGAGCATGTTCTCCATGTTCACCCGGGCCACCTCCATCAGCGCCAGCTTCTGCTGGATCAGCTGGAAGTCGCCGATGCGGCGGCCGAACTGGCGCCGCGTGCGGGCGTACTCGACCGACACCTCGAGGCACTGCTCGACCATCCCCAGCGCCATCGCCGCCACCCCCGTCCGCTCCTTGCCGAACGTCTCCTTGGCCCCCTTGCGGCCGCCCGCCGTGGCGACGTCGAGGTCCTCGCCGAGGAGCCGGTCCAGCCCCACCCGGACGTTGTCCGCGAACAGCTCGCCCGTCGGGGAGCTGTGCATCCCCATCTTCCGGAACGCCGGCCCCCGGGTCAGCCCCGGCGTGTCGCCGTCGAGCACGAACGTCAGCACCGGCCGGTCCTTCCAGTCGGCGCCGTTCTCCAGCTTGCAGATGAAGACCACCGTGTCCGCGTGCGGCCCGTTCGTGATGAACGTCTTCTGCCCGTTGAGGACGAACCCGTCCCCGTCCTGCTTCGCCGTGCAGCGCATCGACCCGAACGCGTCGCTCCCCGCCCCCGGCTCCGTGATCGCCCACGCGCCGATCTTCTTCAGCGTCAGCAGGTCCGGGACCCACCGCTCCCGCTGCTCGAACGTCCCCCGCTCGTTGATCGCCTCCGCCGTCAGCCCGACGCTGACCCCCAACGCCGTCACCAGGCCGGGGCAGTGGCGCGACAGCTCGATCGTCGGGATCGCCCGCATCGCCGCCGCGTCCCCCTTGCTCATCCCCATCATCGGGCTGCCGCCGCTCTCCTCGACCACCTCGCCCGCCGCCAGCGCCCGGTCCTTCTTCAGCTTCGCGCGGAACTGGCCCAGCGACATCTCGCCCATGCCGAAGCTGTCGAACATCTTCCGCATGACGGGGTAGGGGAGCATCTGCTCGGTGTCGAGCGCGTCGAGGTGCGGGATGAGCTCCTCGGCGCAGAACTTCCGCAGCATGTCCCGCACCATCAGGTGCATCTCGTTCCACTGAAACGCCATCGTCAGCTCCTCCGCACGCGCATCGTCGCGAAGCCGAGGGTCGCCGCCATCCAGGCGCCGCCGGCTCCGAGGGTGATCATCAGGTCCATCGACTCCCAGACGTACGGCGCCGTCCCCGCCGCGTGCTCGGCGGCCGTCCCCACCCGGCCCCAGAGGCTCCAGGGGGCCACGATCAGGGCCGCGTACAGCACCCCGAGCACCGCCAGCACCTTCGCCAGGGACGGGGGGCTGAGCCCCTGCGTCGCCTTCAGGGCGGCGAAGAAGGCGGCCACCTCGACCGCCGCGCCGACCCCCAGGGCGAGCGCCGCGTTCCCCTGCATCGGCTCCCAGTACCACCACGACCAGTCGGGCCAGCGGGTCAGCAGCACGCCCGTCAGCGGCAGCCACCCCGCGAGGAACCCGACCGTCATCGTGCGGCGGCCCGCGTCGGTCATCGGAGGGCCGCCGTACGTCGCGAGGTGCGTCGCCACGCCGAGCCCGGCGCACAAGACCGCGTCCTGGGGAACCGTCATGGGCGTCTTCTTACCAGCGCTGATGCAAAGTGTCACCTGACACATTACACTTTGGGCCGGATGCCCGACCGACCCTGGATCATGCGGACGTACGCCGGCCACAGCAGCGCCGAGGCGAGCAACCGCCTGTTCCGGACGAACCTCGCCCGGGGGCAGACCGGGCTGTCGGTCGCGTTCGACCTCCCCACCCAGTGCGGCTACGACCCGGATCACCCGCTCGCGCGGGGGGAGGTCGGCAAGGTCGGCGTCCCCGTCGCCCACCTCGGCGACTTGGAGCGGCTCTTCGACGGGATCCCGGTCGAGGACGCCAACGTCTCGATGACGATCAACGCCAACGCCGCGTGGCTGCTGGCGCTGTACGTCGCGATGGCCGAGCGGCGGGGGATCGATCGCGCCGTCCTCCGCGGGACCGTCCAGAACGACGTCCTCAAGGAGTACCTCGCCCGCGGGACGTGGATCACGGCGCCGGGGCCGTCGCTGAAGCTGACCGCCGACGTCGTCGCGTTCACGACCGCCGAGATGCCGAAGTGGAGCCCGATCAACGTCTGCAGCTACCACCTCCGCGAGGCGGGGGCGACGCCCGTCCAGGAGGTCGCCTACACGCTCGCCAACGCCATCGCCGTGCTCGACGCGATCGACGTCCCCGACGATCGCCGCGCCGCCGTCGTGGGGCGGATCGCCTTCTTCTGCAACGCCGGGATCCGGTTCGTGGAGGAGACCTGCAAGATGCGGGCGTTCGCGGCGCTCTGGGACCGCGTCGCCGCCGAGCGGTACGGCGTCACCGACCCGAAGCAGCGCCGCTTCCGGTGCGGCGTGCAGGTCCACTCCCTGGGGCTGACCGCGCAGCAGCCCGAGAACAACGTCGTCCGCATCGTGCTCGAGGCGCTGTCGGTGCTGCTGAGCAAGGACGCGCGGGCGCGGGCGCTGCAGCTGCCGGCGTGGAACGAGGCGCTCGGCCTGCCGCGGCCCTGGGACCAGCAGTGGTCGCTCCGGATCCAGCAGATCCTCGCCCACGAGACCGACCTCCTCGAGCACGAGGACCTCTTCGCCGGGAGCACGGTGGTGGAGGCGCGGACGCAGCAGCTCTGCGACGAGGCCTGGGCGCTGCTGGAGGACGTGCTGGAGCGGGGCGGGGCGGCGGCGGCGATCGCGGACGGGAGCACGCGGCGGGCGCTGGTCGCGGCGGGCGCGGCGCGGTCCCGGGCGATCGCCTCGGGGGAGCAGGTGGTCGTCGGGGTGAACCGGTTCACCGAGGGCGCGCCGTCGCCGCTGCTGGACGGCGCGGGGGACGCGGTGCTGACGCCGGATCCCGCGGCCGAGGCGGCCGAGATCGCGCGGCTCCGGGCGTGGCGGGCGGCGCGGGACGACGACGCCGCGGCGGCCGCGCTGGACGACCTCCGGGACGCGCTCCGGTCCGGCGCGAACGTCATGCCGCCGTCGATCCGGTGCGCCCTCGCGGGGGTGACGACGGGCGAGTGGGGGCAGGCGGGGCGGGACGTCTTCGGGGCGTGGCGGGCCCCCGAGGCGCTGTCCGGCGGGGCGCCCGCGGGGGGCCCGACGTCGTCGTCGTCGCGCGACCGGGTCGAGGCCCTGAGCGCGCAGCTGGGGCGGCGGCTGCGGCTGCTCGTGGGGAAGCCGGGGCTCGACGGCCACAGCAACGGCGCCGAGCGGATCGCCCTGGCGGCGCGGGACGCGGGGTGGGAGGTCGTCTACGGCGGCATCCGGATGAGCCCCGAGGAGATCGCGGCGACGGCGATGCAGGAGGACGTCCACCTCGTGGGGCTGTCGATCCTGTCGGGGTCGCACCGGACGCTGGTGCCGGACGTCCTCGACCGCGTGGACGTCCCCGTCGTGGTCGGCGGGATCATCCCCGAGGCCGACGCGGACGCGCTCCGGGCGCAGGGGGTTTCCGCCGTCTACACGCCGCACGACGCCGATGTCGGCCGCATCGTCGACGAGCTCGCGGACCTCGTCGCGCGCGCGCACGGGCTCGCCGAGCCGGCCGCCGGGGCCGGCCCCGCACCCCGCGCGGCGGAGCTCCGATGAGCCGGGCCGCCAGCCGGACGGCGCTCCTCGTGGCCGCGCTCCGGGGCCGCGCGACGTCCCGCCCCGAGCCGGTCTGCGTCGATCCCTGGGCCGCCGCCATCGCCGGCGACGAGGGGCTCGCGCTGGCGAAGCTCCACGACCGCGTCTACGCCGCTTCGGAGCTGTGGGTGGCCCTCCGGACCGCCTGGATCGACCGACGCATCGCCGCCCTGGCCCGCCCCCAGGTCGTCCTCCTGGGCGCCGGCTTCGACGTCCGCGCGGCCCGCCTCGGGGGCGCCGGCGTCCGCTGGTTCGAGGTCGACCAGCCGGCCAGCGGCGCGCGCAAGCAGGAGGCGCTGGCGAGGCTCGACGGCTACCCCGTCGCCGCGGCGACGTACGTCCCCTGCGACTTCGAGGAGGACGACTTCCTCGACCGCCTGACCGCCGCCGGCTTCGACCCCGGCGAGCCCGCCCTGTTCGTGTGGGAGGGCGTCACGATGTACCTCAGCGAGGCGGCGATCCGGGCGACCGCGGCGCGCATCGCGAACGGCTGCGACCCCCGCACCGTCCTCCTCTTCGACCACCTGGAGACGAAGCTGGTGGAGGGCCGGAGCAAGGTCGCCAGCGACGCCGCCCTGAAGGCGATGGTCGCCGACCTCGGCGAGCCGTTCACGTTCGGGATCAACGACCCCCTCCCGCTCCTCGTCGAGGAGGGCTTCGGCCGCGTCCGGAGCGTCAGCTTCGACGAGATCGCGCTGGAGCTGACGGGGACCTACGAGCGGGGCCGGATGTTCCGGTTCCAGCACATCGTCGAGGCGACGGGGCGCTGATCGGTCAGCGGCCGAAGTCCGGCCGCCGCTTCTCCAGGAACGCAGCGACCGCGGCGTCGTGCTCGGGGGAGCACCAGACGTCCGCGAAGAGGGTCGCCTCCAGCTCCGCCGCGGCCTGCTGATCGAGGGACGCGGCGCCCTGGAGGAGCTTCTTGATCGTCCGGATGGAGCGGCCGCTGGCGGGGCGGAACGAGTCGGCGAGCTCGCGCGCGACCCCGAGCCCGCGGCCGCTCGGCGCGACCCGGTTGGCCAGCCCCAGGGCGAGCGCTTCGTCCGGCGTCACGGTCCGGCACGTCGCGAACAGCTCCAGCGCCCGCGCGTAGCCGACCAGCCGGAGCAGCCGCGGGCCCCCGCCCCACCCCGACATCACCCCCACCCGGGCCTGCTTGAAGGCGAGCCGGCTGTGCTCCTCCATCACGCGCAGATCGCACGCCAGCGCGACCTCGGTCCCGCCCCCGAGGGCGTAGCCGTTGAGCACGCCGATCACCGGCGCGGGCAGCTCCGACAGGCGCTGGAGGATGTCCTGCATGCGGCGGCTCATCTCGGACCCGCGGGCCGGCGTGGCGAACGTCCGCAGCCACTTCAGGTCGCCGCCCGCGCAGAAGGACTCGGAGCCCGCGCCGGTGAGGATCACGGCGACGAGATCGTCCCGCGGCGCGAGCCCGTCGATCGCCTCGGACAGCGCCGTCATCAGCGCCCCGTCCACCGCGTTCCGGACCGCCGCCCGGTTCAGCGTGAGCGTGACGACGCCCGCCTCCTCGGAGACGAGCAGCACGGGGGGCGGGCTGGTCGTCAACTCCGCCCCGGCCACACGGGGTCCCGCTTCTGCATGAACGCCATCAGCCCCTCGCTCGCGTCCGGGGTCGACAGCACCTTCATCAGCATCTCGTTGAGGTACGGCAGCGCCGCGGCGAAGTCCATGTCCGACTGCGCGTAGAACGCCTCCAGGCCCAGCGCCATCGACGCGGGCGCCTTCGACGCCAGCTTGCGCGCCAGCGCCATCGTCGCGTCGTCGAGCTCGTCGGGCGGGACCGCCTTGTTGATGAGGCCGATGCCGACCGCCTCGGCGGCCGTGATCCGCTCCCCCCCGAGGACCAGCTCGAGCCCCTTGCGGCGGGGCACGGTGCGGAAGATGTTGGCCATGATCATCATCGGGAACAGCCCGCGGTCGATCTCCGGCGTCCCGAAGGTGGCCGTGTCCTCGGCGTAGGCGAACTGGCAGGCGGCGACGAGCCCCAGCCCGCCCGCGAGCGCGTACCGGCGGACCTTCGCGATCACCGGCTTGCCGACCTGCGTGAACGCGAGGTTGAGCTCGGGGAACCCGCCCCGCCACGGCACCTCGCTCGCCTCGCCGCCGCCGCCGCTCATCTGCGACAGGTCCCCGCCGCTGCAGAAGGCGTTGCCCGCGCCCGTGAGGATGATCGCGCCCACGTTCGGGTCCGCCCCCGCCGTCTCCAGCCCCACGATCAGCTCGTTGACGAGGTTCGCCGACAGCGCGTTGCGGCGCTGGGGCCGGTTCAGCGTGAGGGTGCAGACGTGACCGTCGACCTCGTACAGGAGGTCGGCAAAGGGGGGGATCATGCGTACAGCTCCGCGATCGTGTCGGCGTACCGCTCCGCCACGACCTTGCGCCGCAGCTTCATCGTGGGCGTGAGGGTATCGGCTTCGATCGAGAAGTCCCGGTCGAGGACGGCGTGCGCCTTGAGCTGCTCGAACCGGGCGAGCCGCTCGTTGGCGCGGTCGACGGCGACCCCGATCCGGCGGAGCACCTCGGGGTGCGCGGGCAGCGCCGCCTCCTCGACGCCCAGCTCCTCCGCGACGCGCGCGGTCTCCCGCTCGTCCAGCGTGATCAGCGCGACGACGTACTTCTGGAGGTCGCCGTGGACGTACACCTGGCTGACCAGCGGCTCCTCCTTGACCAGCGCCTCGACCCGCGCGGGCACGACGTACTTGCCGTTGGCCGTCTTGATCAGGTTCTTCTTCCGGTCGGTGATGCGGAGGTAGCCGTCGGCGTCGACGATGCCGATGTCGCCGGTGCGGAGGAAGCCGTCGTCGTCGAACGTCTCGGCCTGCGTCTCCGGGAGGTTGAGGTAGCCGCCGAACACCATCGGCCCGCGGAGCAGGATCTCGCCGTCGTCGGCGATCCGGTACTCGACCCCCGGCAGGCTCTTGCCGACCGTCCCCAGGCGGATGTCGTCGACCGTGTTGGCGAAGCTGATCGCGCACGCCTCGGACAGGCCGTAGACCTCGATGATCTTCATGCCCAGGCCCGTGAAGAACTCGAGGATCTCGACGTTGATCGGCGCCGAGCCGGTGACGAACGCCTTGACCCGTCCGCCGAACACCGCGCGGATCTTGCGGAAGATCAGCTTGTCCGCGATCGGCAGCCAGAGGCGGTCCGACCAGCTCAGCGGCGGCCCCCCCGTGAGCGCGCGACCCCGCCGCTGCGCCAGCCCCTTGGCCCACCGGAAGATGGCCTGCCGGCGGGGGTTCGCCTTGCCGACTTCCTCGTGGATCCTCCCGTACATCTTTTCGAAGATGCGGGGGACGGCGCCGAAGTACGTCGGGCGGATCTCCGCGACCTCGTCGATCACCGTGTCGTAGTTCGTCGCGTACGCCGTCCGGAGGCCGATGTTGATGCGGCCGTAGAACCCGGGCACGTGCTCGCCGACGTGGGCCATCGGGAGGAACGACAGGGTGATGTCCTCGGGCGTGATGTCCTCGACGAGCTGGTCGCCGCCGCTGAGCGCCGCGAGCACGTTCGCGTGCGTCAGGGGGACCCCCTTGGGGCGGCCGGTGGTGCCGCTCGTGTAGACGACGAGGGCGACGTCGTCGGCCCCCACGGCGGCGGCCCGGTCCGCGATCAGCGACGGCTGCTCGGCCAGCACCTGCTCCCCCTGCGCGGCGAGCTGGTCGACGGTGTGCACGCCGCTGCGGGGCGCCGGCTCGTGGTCCCACACGACGACGTGGCGGAGGGTCTCGACCGAGTCCAGCAGCGGCACGACGCGGTCGTAGTGCTCGGCCGTCTGCACGAAGAAGACCGCGCAGCCCGAGTCCTCGAGGAGGAACCGGATCTGGTCGAGGAGGAGGTTGGGGTAGACGCCCACGCTCATGCCGCCGAGCTGGATGGCGGCGAGGTCGGCGACGCACCAGCCGGGGCAGCAGGCGCCGAGGATGGCGACCCCCTCGCCGGGCTCGAACCCGAGGTCGGCGAGGCCGGCGGCGACGGCGTCGACGCGGGCGCCGAACTCGTCCCACGAGGTGCTGCGCCAGCGGCCGTCGGCGGTCTTGACGCGGTAGGACTCGAGGCCGCCGTCCGCGGCGACGCGCCTGCGGAACATCTCGGCGACGGTGGTGCTTTCGCGGGCCAGGAGCTGCATGTCGTCCCCCTCAGGACGGAGTCGGAGTGAAGCGGTGGAAGCGGAGGCCGCCGGACAGCTCGACGACCTCGGGGCGGACGGGCATGCCGATCCGGAGGTCGCCGAGGGCGCCGGCGATGGGGGCGAGGACGAACCCGACCTCGGGCACGTCGACCACGCCGATGACCGCAGGCGCCCCGAAGCGGAGCCCCCGGCGGTTGGTGGTGAAGGCGTACAGGGTGGCCCCGTCGGGGGCGAGCGGGACCCACTCGACGGCGTCGCCGAGGCACTCCGGGCAGTGCTCCCGGGGCGGGTACGTGGCCGCGGAACAGGCCGCGCAGCGGGTGACCATGGGGCGGCCGTCGGCGTCGGGCCCGAGCCGCTCGTAGAACCCGTGCGCGCCGGCGTTGCCGAACGCGTCGATCGCCTGCTTCGTGAAGTAGTCGAGGGGCTGGTCGGTCATCAGGCGGCCCTCTCCAGGAGCATGACGATCGAGCCGTTCATCATCCCGTGCTCGGCGTGGACGAGGCCGAGGGAGGCGCCGTCGACCTGCCGGCCGGACGCGTCGCCGCGGAGCTGGCGGACCACCTCGGCGACCTCGTACAGGGGCGTCGCGCCGGCGGGGTGGCCGAGGCTGAGCCGTCCCCCGGTGGGGTTGATGACGACGTCCCCGCCCCACGTGCTCCGCCCGTCCGCCACGAACGCCGCGCCGGTCCCGTGGTCGCAGAACCCGAGCCCCTCGTAGAGCATCAGCTCGGTGGCCCCGAAGACGCCGTAGACCTCGGCGACGTCCACGTCCCCGACGGTCCGTCCGGCCTCCGCGAACGCCGCCGCGCCGGCCTTCTCGACGGACGGGAACCGGGTCAGCGAGCCGCGCCGGGGGATGAAGTGGGCGGGGTCGTGGTGCTCCCCCCAGCCGGTGACCGCGACGGCCCACGCGCCCGCCTCGCGCGCGACCTCCTCGCGGGTCACGACGACGGCGCAGGCGCCGGTGCTGATGCCCGCCGCCTGCATGAGCCGGATGGGCGGCGACAGGGTCTTGCTGGAGAGCACGTCGTCCACGGTCAGGGGGTCCCGGAACTGCGCCCAGGGGTGGTCCGCCGCGTGCTCCCGGAGGCGGACCGACGCGAGCGCGATCGCCTCCTCGGCGACGCCGTGCTCGTGCATGTAGCGCTGGGCCGACATCGCGTAGACGGGGATCGGGGTCCCCAGGCCCATGATCCCGTGGACGGGGCCCCACAGCCCGAGGCTCTGGAAGCAGACGCCGCGGACCAGCGCCTCGAACTTCGAGGTGTCGCGCGAGGGCCGGGTGTCGGTGGCGACGACGAGCGCCGCGTTGACCCGCCCCAGGGCGACCGCGTCCATCGCGCAGCGGAGGGCCAGCACGGCCGAGATGCCGCCGTTCTCGGCCATCATCAGCGCCTTCGTCTCGATCCCGAGGAACTCGCCGAAGTTGGCCGCCCACATCATCCACGGCTCGGCGGACAGCGCCGACGGGGTGACGAAGAGGCCGTCGACGTCGCCCGGCTGGAGCCCCGCGTCGGCGATCGCCTCGCGGGCCACGCGGACGGCGAGGTCGGGCAGCGGGGCGGCCGGGTCGCGGGTCACGGGGACGGCCCCGACGCCGCTCAGGACGGGCGTGATCACGGCAACGGCGCGGCGTCGATGAACTCGCGGAGGAGCTTGCGGCGGAGCGCCAGGAGCAGCGGCGTGACCCGCTCGATGCCGCGCTGCGCGAGCGCGATGACCTCGTTCGGGTCGCTCCCCGGGGGGAGCCGCTCGAGGAACGTGGTGACCTCCTTGTGGAGGAGGTCGCGGAGCGCGTCGAGGTAGATGACGGCGTCCTCGGCGACGAAGTCCTGCGCGAAGCCGCCCTCGGCGAGCGCCGCGAGCGCGTCGGCGACGTCGACGTCCCCGGGGTGGAAGACCTTCTTGCCGCCGACCTTCCGGCTCGTGATGAGGCCGAGCTTCTCGAACTCCCGCAGCTCGGTCAGCGAGAACCCCGTCCGCTCGGCGACCTCCTTGATCGACGCCGGCTCGCGCGTCCGCTCGGGGTTCAGGGGCGAGACCTGGCTGCGCGTCTCCTCGACCTCCATGAGGTCCCGCAGCCGCTGGATCCCCTCGGGCCCGGACGTCCCCTCGAGGATGGACTTCACCTCGCTCAGCGACCGCCGCGACGTCTTCTGCAGGCTCTTGATGAGCAGCACGCGGTCGATGCAGTCGCGCCCGTAGAGCGCCATGTTCCGCGACGTCTTCACGGGCTCGGGGAGGAGCCCCTCCTTGACGTAGTGGTGGATGGTGGCGCGCGTCACGCCGGTGGCCTTCATGAGCTGGCCGATCTTGATTCCTTCGGGCTCCATGTGCTCCACTCGGTCCTCCGGCAGGGTGCTTCGAACCCTACCTGCAAAAGTGTCAGGTGTCACGTGACAGATGACACTTTTACCCGTATCGTTCGTCGTCGTGGCGAACGTGCTGATCACCGGTGCCGGCGGATTCCTGGGGCGACACCTCTGTCGCCAGTTCCTCGAGGCGGGGCACGATGTGCGCGCGGGGGACCTGCCCGGGGTGGACCTGTCCGACCTCTCCGACCTCGACGGCGTGACCCCGGTCCCCTGCGACGTCGCCGACCGGGACGCGGTCCGGGCCGCGATCGACGGCACCGAGATCGTCGTCCACTGCGCCGGCCTCTTCGACCACAGCGCGTCGCGCGAGAAGCTCTTCGCGGTCAACGAGGGGGGCTGCCGGACGGTCGGCGAGCTGGCGTCGGAGTGCGGGGTCGGACGGGTCGTCCTCGTCAGCTCGGTCGGGGTCTACGGCGGCGTGGGGACGGGCATCCGGGAGGACGGCCCGAAGACGCCGGCGACGGACTACGACCAGAGCAAGTGGGCGGGGGAGCAGGCGATGACGGAGGTGTGCGCGGCGGAGGACGTCCCCCTCGCGGTGATCCGACCGACGCTGATCTACGGCCCCGGGAGCCGCTACGGGCTGGCGTCGTGGCTGGCGCTCCTGACGCTCCGGGCGCACCACGGGCTCAAGAGCTTCCCCCTAGCCCAGGGCGGCCCCATCGGGCACCACGTCCACGTCGAGGACGTCGCCCGCGCGTGCGTCCTCGCGGCGGAGTCGGACGACGCGGTGGGGCGGGCGTTCAACGTCAGCGACGACACCCCCCTGCCCGCCGGCGAGCTGATCCGGATCCTCTGCGCGGAGGTCGGGATCGAGGTCAAGAAGTGGGGGCTGCCGTGGTTCGTGGCGTTCCTCCTGAAGCTGTTCCGGCCGCTCATCGTGCGGTTCGCGCGGAAGGAGAACCCGAAGCTCGCGTACCTCTGGGGGAAGCTCGCGCGGCAGCAGCAGTTCGAGGACCGGCTGCTCCCGAGGATCGACGTCGAGTGGCTCGACTACGTCCTCGGCGACCACGCGTTCGACAACTCGGCGCTCAAGGAGCTGGGCTTCGAGATCCGGCACCCCGACACCCGGGCCGGGCTGGCCGACGCGGTCGAGTGGTACCGGCAGGAGCGCTGGCTCCCCTGAGTCGAGCTAGCGCTTCGGCGCGCGGCCGCGGCGGAACGCGAACTGCGCCATCGTCTCGGCCTCGTCGACCGCGTGCTGGAACCCCGTCGCCTCCACGAACGCGCTCCCGTCGACGACCACGGGGTACTTCATGTGCTCGATGGCGCCGCGGGGCAGGGGCGCGAACCCGAACCGGCCGGGGGCGTGGGCGAAGAGCGGCTCGGGCACCGGGACCGGCGTCGCGCCGACCTGGCGGCAGAGCAGGTTGAGGTTGACCGGCGGCGGCCCGGTGACGTTGAAGATCCCCCGCAGCGGCTTCTCCACGGCCAGCGCGATCGCGGCCGCCGCGTCGTCGTCGTGAATGAACTGGAAGAGCGGGTCGAACCCGAACACCGTGGGCACCCGGTCCCGCGCGAGGAGGCTCGCCAGCGGCCCCCGCGCCTGCGGTCCGAGGACGTAGACGAGCCGCAGGATCGCCGTCTCGATCTCCGGCCACTGCCACAGCGCCGACCCCGCGAAGAGGTCCGCCGCCACGAGGTCCGCGAGCTCGGGGTACGTCGCCGCGGCCATCGGCGGCTCCGCCTCGGTGCGGTACAGCGGCACGTCCGGGGCCGCCCCGTAGACCGTGTGGCGGCCCACGAAGATCGCCTTCCGCACCCCGTACGTGTGGCAGTGCTCGAAGATCGTCCGCGTCCCCCCGAGGTTCACCCGCGCCCGGAGCTCGGCCTTGGCGCTCAGGTGGGTGACCGTCGCCATGTGGATGAGGACCTCGGGCCGCTCGGTCCGGAAGACGTCCTCCGCGGGGCGCTTCCGGATGTCTGCCTCGAAGACCCGCACCCCGTCGGGCGCGTCGGGCCAGGGGCGGCGGTCGATGCCGACGACGTCGTGACCGGCCGCGACCAGCCGCTCCGCGACCGCGCGCGCCAGCGTCCCCGCGATGCCCGTGATCGCGATCTTCACGAGTCCAGGTCCCCCCGCTCCGCCCGGCCCGCCGCGAGCAGCTCCGCGACCGCGGCCTTCACCCGCGCGACGTGGGCTTCGATGACCTCGTCGCTCTCGTTGCCCGTCCCCTCGAGCACGATCGGCGGCCCGTAGCGGAGCTGCAGGGGCACCGGCTTCGGCCACGGGACGAGGTGCGCGGGCACCGGGATGTAGGGCATGCCGGTCAGCTTCGCGAGCGGCTCGAGGCGGCTGATCGTGGGGAACGCCTCCTCCATCCCGATGACCCCGAAGGGCACGATCGGCGACCTCGTCCGGAGCGCGATGCGGACGAAGCCGGTCCCGAACCGCGCCAGCTGGTAGCGGTCCCGGTAGAGCTTGCCGAGCCCCCGCACGCCCTCGGGGAAGACCATCAGCAGGCGCTCGTCCTCGAGCAGCCGGATCGCGTGCTCGGGGAGCCCCGTGAGCTGGCCGACGCGGCTGAACAGCGGCGACGTGATCGGGTACCGCTGGGCCATCTTCTCGACCATCCCATGCGTCAGCCGGGGCGGGTCCATCTCGAAGAACGTCGACGCCATCACCATCATCGCGTCGAAGGGGAGGCCGCCGCTGTGGTTGCCGATCAGCATCCCCCGGCCGGTCTTGGGGACGTGCTCGATGCCGACGACCTCGCACCGGAACCAGGCCTTGTACAGCGGCATGACGCAGCCCAGCGCGAAGGCGAGGTGGTCCTTGTCGATGCCGTAGGGGTCGAGCCCGAACGGTCCCCAGGGGAGCTCGATCTCGTCGACGCGCCGGCGGACGCTGTCGAACAGGAGCTTCCGCCACATGGGCTCACGTCCCCCGGACGAGGGCGACGACGGCCTCGGAGACGGCGGGCTGGCGGAGCATCTCGGTGTGGCCCAGCTTCGGCAGCTCGACGTTCCGGACGACCGTCCCGTCGGCGAACGGCACCCGCCCGAAGCGGGGCGGGCAGAGGATGTCGCCGCCGCTCACGAACGACACGAGGGGGACGCCGGCAGGCCAGGGGAGCGCGTTCAGGCGGCGGATGGTGCCCGCCTTCGGGACCATCTGCCACGGGGAGCGGGAGATCAGCCCCAGCCCCAGCCCCAGCGCCGCCACCGCCGCGGGCGTCCCGCGGTGGGGGCAGCCGAGCGTGATGACCCCGCCGACGCGCCCCGCCGCGCCCGCCCGCTGGACGGCGTCGCGGGCGATGACGCCGCCGATCGAGTGGCCGATGAGCCACGGCCGGGCGTCCGGGGGGAGCTCCCGGAGGAGGTCCGCGAGGCGGCGTCCGGCGCGCCGCACGCTCCGCGTCTGGAGGTACCCGAGGAGCCCCCCGAGGCGGGGGACGGCGCAGATCAGGCCGGCCTCGTCGAGCGTGCGGGCGAGCGGGTTCATGGTGATCGGGCCGGTCCCGAAGCCCTGGAGGAGGAAGACGTCGGCCCCCTCGCCGGGTCGCCACCGCCGCGTGGGGCGGTAGATCCAGACCGGGCCGATGTGGCGCCGGAGCACGCGGACGCGCGAGCGGCGCCGGACCGTCACGGCAGCCCGTCCAGGAAGTCGAGCACCTCGGTGAAGACGCTGCGCCGCCCGAAGTGGAGCACGTGGCCGCCGCTGAACCAGTGGATGCGGGGCCGGTCCCAGTGGTCCCAGAGCGCCTCGATGTGCTCCGGGGGACAGACCCGGTCGCCGCGCCCGGCGACGATCATCAGCCGCTCGCGGGAGAGCGCGGGGGTGAGCTGGAGCGGGGAGTGGGCGGAGTAGAGGCGGCGGACGACGTCGACGGTGACGCCGCGCCCCTCGGCCTCGCGCCGGATCGGGTGGTCCTCGCCGTGCTGCCACAGCAGGTCCGCCATCGAGACCATCGGGATCATCGGGATCGCGAACGCCAGCTCCGGCTCGGCCGCCGCCATCACCGCCGCCGTGTAGCCGCCGAGGCTCATCCCCATGACGCCGACGGGGCCGGCGCGCTCCGCCCTCAGCCCGGCGATCAGGGAGCGGAGGTCCCACACCGCCTGGCCGAACGCCTCGTTGGTCCGCTGCGGCGACGTCCCCGGGAAGAGCTGCCCCCCGAAGCGGCTCCCCGCGGGGTTTCGGGGGCCGTGGAAGGGGAGCATGAAGAGGACGACGTCGAGCCCTGCAGCGTACAGCCGGCGGACGCCGTAGACGTAGCGCTGGAGCGGGAAGCTCCCCGTCATCCAGGTGTGGAGGCAGACGATGGTCCGGTGGCCGAACCCCTCGTGCCGCCACCCCTCCGCCCACGCGTAGCGGTTGCGGTCGTAGGCGTCGTACTCGTCCTGGTAGGCGCGGTCCCAGGTGCGGTAGCCGGACTCCCACCGGAGGCGCTCCCGGCGGCCGCGCCGGAGGCGTCCGAGGCGGCGGACGGAGAACGCGGGGACCGGCGGGTCGGGGAAGAACGCCCGGGGGTCGTCGCGGACCTGCTCGCCCGCGTACAGCTCCAGCGCCGCCTCCCGGTCGGCGGGGTCGTGGTCGGTGTCGGGGCGGCCGCCGCTGAGCCACAGCCGCTCCATCACGCGGAGGACGGCGCGGTCCGCCGAGGCGCCCATCGTTGTCAGGATCCGCGCGCTCATGGTTGCCTTCCGGAGGTCGAATGCATCGTACGCCTGCCCTGGTCGCGCTCGCCTGCTCGCTGGCCGGGTGCGTCTACACGCCGCCGGGCGACGGGACGGCCAAGGGGTGCGTGAGCGACGTCACCTACGACGAGCCGCTGGCGGCCGGCTTCGGCTTCTCGAGTCACGTGGAGCCCGGCGACGACGCGGCGTCGGCGGCGTACCGCGACTTCGAGACGTCCGCGTGGGGGGACCTCGGCGTGGGCGCGATCCGGCGGGACTTCACCTGGGCGCACATCGAGCCGGAGCAGGGCGCGTTCGACTGGTCGGGGACCGACCGCCTCGTCGACGCCGCCGAGGCCGCCGGCGTGGACCTGCTCCCCATCCTCGACTACGGCGCCCCCTGGGCCTCGGCCGACGGGAGCACCGGTCCGCCCGAGGACCCCGCCGACTTCGCGGCGTTCGCCGCCGCCGTCGCCGAGCGGTACGCCGGACGCGTCCGCGCCTACGAGATCTGGAACGAGCAGAACGTCGGCCTCGTCTTCTGGCCCCCGGTCGAGGACCCCGAGGCCTACGGCGCGCTCCTGGTGGCCGCGTCGGCGGCGATCCGGGAGGCCGACCCCGACGCGATCGTCTCGTTCGGCGGCGTCTTCGGGCCGGAGCTGATCTTCAACACCGACGGCGAGACCTTCGTCCGCCAGGTCGCCGAGGCGGTCCCCGACCTGGGGGATCACGTCGACCTGATGGCGTTCCACCCCTACCGCTACCCCTTCTCCGCGCCGGAGCACGCCGACGAGACCCAGGCCTCGCTCCTCGACGACGTCTGCTCGATGGCCGGCCTGATGGAGGAGCTGGGGATGCCCGACCACGGGCTGTGGATGACCGAGCTGGGCTGGCACACGGCGCCGAACGCGCTGGTGCCCGGCGTGGACGAGGCGACCCAGGGCGACTACCTCGCGCGGGCGGCGCTGATCTCGTGGTCGCAGGGGGTGGAGCGCTTCTACTGGTACACGTTCCGGGACTCGGGGATCGCGCTGGACGACCAGGAGCAGCGGTTCGGGCTGTACGCCTTCGACGCGGACCCGACCGACGGCGAGGGCGCGCGGCCGAAGGACTCGGCGGGGCGCTTCGCCGCGCTCGCCGAGGCGCTGGCGGGCCACACCCGGATCGAGGACCGGTCCGTCGAGCTCGGGCTGGACGAGTCCACCTGGGCGCTTCGGCTCAGCGGCGGCGAGGGGTCGGTGACGGCGCTGTGGGCGCCGGAGGTCGCGGGGGAGGTGCTGGTGCCGCGGGAGGGTCCGGCGGAGCTGCGCGACGCGGCCGGGGGCGAGCTCGCGCCGGCGGCCGACGGCGGCGCCTGGGTCGTCCCCGTGGACGGCTCCCCGCGCTACCTCTTCGAGCGCTGACCGAGGACGGCGGGGGCGGGGCGGAACTCGCCGGTCGTCTCCGCGACGACGACCCCGTCGGGGCGGCGGGCGTCGGCCTGGGCGTGGATGGTGCCGCGGTCGTCGACCTCGGTGAACCACCCCCGGATCGTCAGCTCCTCGCCGAGCCGGGCGGGCTTGCGGTAGCGGATCGCGACCCTCGTCGTCAGCCCCGGGTGGCCCGCCGACCAGACCGCCTTCCCCATCGCCTCGTCGAGGATGGAGAAGACGGCGCCGCCGTGGGAGATCCCGCGCGCCCCCTGCTGCGCCAGCGCCGGCGTGAACGTCGCCCAGATCGACCGGTCCGGCTCGCGGTAGAAGCGGACGCCGAGGCCGTCGGGGTTGCTGTCGCCGCAGCCGAAGCAGACGCCGTGATCGGGGATGGGTTCGCGCACGGCCGCAATCGTAGATCACAGCTGCGGGAGGACCTCTTCGGCGAACAGGCGCATCGAGTTGCGGACGTCCTCGGTCGCCATGGGGCCGCACTTGAAGCCGCCGATGAAGTAGTTGCCGCCGGCCTCGACGAACGGCTTCAGCGCCTTCGCGACGTGGTCGGGATCGCCGCACACGAACGGCGTCCACCCCGAGGCGGCCATGTCGCCGTAGGTCACGCCCGCCTCCATCAGCTCGTCGAGCTTGCTGTTGAGCCAGGACGGCTTGGTGTCGTCGCCCCACGTCTCGACGGAGCGCCCGATCAGGTGCGACATCAGCCGCCCGCCGCCGTGGGCGAACGCCATCAGGGTCCGGAGGATGTGGCGCGTGCCGACGTTGACGGCCGTCTTGTTGTCCTCGTGGACGTAGATCCACTTGAAGAACGGCTTGATCTCCATGTCGGGGCGGCCGGCGGCGGCGGCGAAGGCGGCGTAGCGGTCGTACTCGTGCTTCAGCGTCTGGGGGTTGAACCCGGCCGCGGGGACGATGCCGTAGCCGCGCTCCGCGGCCCACTGGATCGTGTCGGGGCGTCCCGTCGTCACGTACACGGGGGGGTGGGGCTGCTGGTAGGGGCGGGGCTGCAGGGAGACGCCGTTGGCCTGGTAGTGCTCGCCGTCGTGGTGGACCTCGTCCTCGGTCCAGAGGCGGACGGTGAGGTCGGTGATCTCGCGGAGGCGCGACGCGTTCTCCTCGATGGGCTGCCCGAACTGGTCGAACTCGTACTTGCGGTAGCCGGACCCCACCGAGAAGACGAACCGCCCCTCGGAGAACTGGTCGATCATCGCGCAGTCCTCGGCGAGCCGGACGGGGTGCCCCAGCGGCGCGACGATGACCATCGGCCAGAGCTTGATGGTGCTCGTGCAGCCCGCCACGTAGCTGAGGAAGTGCTCGACGCGGGGCATGATCCCGTAGTCCGCGGAGAAGTGGTGCTCGGCCGGGCAGGTCGCGTAGAAGCCGAGCTCCTCGCCGTAGACGGTCTCCTGAAGCGCCTCCCGGTAGAAGTCCGCGGGCGTCTTCTCGCCCAGGGTGTCGAACAAGTAGAAGAGGCCGGCCTTGATGGTCATGAGGTTCCCGTTCGCAGCTTCATTAGAGTGTCAGGTGACACCTTATACTTTATACGCCAGACTGACGCCACGATGACCGAGACGTTCGAGGTGATTCGGGGCGACGGCGTGCGGATCCGGGGGGAGGTTAGGGGTCCCGGGGGGGCGACCGAGGCGGTCGTGCTGGTGCACGGGTTGGGGTTCACGCGGCACAAGTGGGGGGCCCAGGTCGAGGCGCTGATCGGGGCGGGGTACCGGGTGGTGACGTGGGACCTGCGCGGGTTCGGGGAGTCGGACCTCCCCGCGGCGCCCTACTCGATGGAGGACGTGGCGGCGGACCTGGAGGCGCTGCGGGCGCACCTCGGGTTGGGGCGGTTCCACCTCGTGGGGCACAGCTTCGGGGGGATGGTGGCGCTGACGTACGCGGTGGCGCGGCCGGAGCGGCTGAAGTCGCTGTCGCTGCTGTCGACGGCGGGCCACAATGGCGAGCGCGCGTCGAAGCTGGCGCGGGCGCTGACCCTGATGTCGCGGGTGGGCGCCGAGGAGGCGTTGTCGGACCCGGACACCCGCGCGGAGGTCGAGGCGATCGTGGAGTCGGTGGCCGACATCATCGGGCCGATCCTGAAGCACCTGAAGCGGATCGCGGCGAAGCCGGACCCGGCGCGCTCGTTCGCGTGGGGGGCGACGGCCGGGTACTCGGTGCGGGACCGGCTGGGGGAGCTGACGGTGCCGTCGTTGGTGATGCACGGGACGAAGGACGAGCTGATGCCGTACGTGGCCGGGTTCCTGCTCGCGCAGGCGCTTCCGGGGTGCACGTGGGAGTCGGTGGAGGAGGGGCGGCACAACCTGCCGCTCGAGCGGAGCGACGAGGTGAACCGGTCGCTGCTGGCGTTCCTCGGGGGCGTCGCGTGACGGAGGGGGCGGCGGTCGCGGTCTGGGGCGGTGATGCATGCGGCGGGGTGCGCGGGCCCTTGTTCGGTTCCTGGGGGCGCCTCGCGAAGGTGACGGTCGTTGTCGCGGTGGTGGCGCTGGCGGCGGGGTGTGCAGCGCCGTGTCCGGACGGTTACGAGCGGATCGACGGGGCGTGTCGGGCGGCGGTCGGGGACGACGACGACGCGGCGGCGGGGGATGACGACGACGCGGCGGGGGGCGACGACGACGACGCGAGCTCCGGCGACGACGACGACGACGACGCGGGGGACGACGACGACGCGGCCGGCGACGACGACGACTCCGGCGGCACCGACGACGACGACGACGCGACGCCGCCTGCGGAGCCGGTCCTCAGCGTCGACGGGTCGCACTTCGTGGACGCGGACGGCGGGGTGGTGATCCTCCGCGGGGTGAACGTGTCGGGGAACAGCAAGGTCCCGCCGTTCGTCCCCTTCACGGACGTCTCCGAGCTCGACGCGGTGCCGCCGCTGGGGTTCAACGCGATCCGGCTGCTCTTCACGTGGGAGGCTTACGAGGGGACGGAGGGCGTGTACGACGACGCCTACCTCGACGCGATCACGGCGATCGCGGACGGCGCCTGGGCGCGGGGGCTGTACGTGATCGTGGACTTCCACCAGGACGGGTTCTCGCGGTTCCACGCCGGCGGCTGCGGAGACGGGTTCCCGGAGTGGGCGGCGCACGAGGGGGCGACGCTGGACGCGCCCGACAACGGCCCCGGCTGCAGCAACTGGGCGGCCCAGGTGACGGCGGACCCGGACGTCCACGACTCGTTCGAGGCGATGTACGCGGATGCGGGCGGGGTCCGGACGCGGCTGATGCTGCTGTGGGACCGGCTGGCGTCGCACTTCGCGGACCATCCGGGGGTGGTCGGCTACGACCTGATGAACGAGCCGTGGGGGTGGGAGGCGTCGGAGCTGGGGCCGCTGTACGAGGAGATCGCGGGGGTCGTGCGGGCGCAGCACCCGGGGGCGATCCTGTTCATCGAGGGGCACGCGTCGACGAACAACGGGGCGATCCAGACGCTGCTGGAGCCGCCGTCGTTCGGGAACTTCGCGTACGCGCCGCACTTCTACGAGACGGCGGTGATCACGTCGCACCTGTTCAGCGGGCTCCCGACGGCGACGGACCTGGGGTTCTGGACGATGACGGGCAAGGCGGACGAGTGGGGGGTGCCGCTGTTCGTGGGCGAGTTCGGCACGCACGGGGACACGTGGGGGGCGGAGGACTACGTCGCCCTGCAGTACTCACGGTTGGACGAGCACCTCGCCTCGGGGGCGCAGTGGAACTGGACGCCGGCGTGGAACGAGACGGATCTGGACGGCTGGAACGACGAGGACCTGAGCATCCTCGACGCGTCCGGGGCCGTCCGTCCCAACTTCGCGATCCGCCCGCAGCCGCACCGCTTCGCGGGGGTCCCGACGGGGTTCACGGTGGGCGACGGCAGCGTGAGCGTGAGCTGGACTCACGACCCCGGCTTGGGGGCGACGTCGATCTTCGTGCCGGGGAGCAGCCCCGACGTCAGCGGCGGGGCGGACTGCGCCTTCGACGCGGCGACGCAGCTGCTGTCGTGCACGGCCGACGCTGCAGGCGAGGTGACCGTCGAGGTCGCGCTGGACTAGGGAGGCGCCGCCTGAGGCGCAACATCCACCCCGAGGTCGGCGACCTCACCCCGAATCCTGCGCCTGAGGCGCAACATCCACCCCGAGATCGGTGACCCTGCCGCGTGGGCCGTGATCCCCGCACGACGGCGGAACGGCCGCCGCGGCGCCGAGGGGTCCGCTCCGGGATCGCGAGGGCAGCGACCCCGGCGAACGCCAAGAGCACGAGCGGGGCCTCGAGCACCGCCCCGAGGAGCTCCGTCACCGTGCGTGGCGGGCGAGGAAGCGGTCGAGGGCGCCCGCGAACCGGCGCCGATCCCTGTCGCCGTACGGGG
Source organism: uncultured Rickettsiales bacterium (assembly GCA_964344575.1). Lineage (GTDB taxonomy): Bacteria > Myxococcota_A > UBA796 > UBA9615 > UBA9615 > JAAESI01. The sequence goes on from CAYFOA010000039.1 coordinate 21,252, forward strand.
GCGGTCCACCGCTCAGCCCGACGGTCGCGCGCAGCTCCTCGCGGAAGTTCCGCATCGACAGACGCGCGCCGATGGTCCCGGCGTCGAGCAGCTCGCCGCGAGGCTCGATCGCGTACGCGCCCTTCGCGATGCACTCGCCGGCCAGCGGGATGTCCTGCGTGATCACCAGGTCGCCCGCCTCGACGTGCAGCACGATGTGGTCGTCGGCGGCGTCGATGCCGCGGGGCACGACGATCAGCTCGAAGAGGCCGCCGCCGGGCACCCCGATGGCGCGGTCGGCGACCACGGTCGTGGCGATGCGAAGCCGCTCGGCCGCGCGGAAGACCATCTCCTTGACCGCGCCGGGGCAGCCGTCTCCGTCGACCCAGATGTGCACCCGCGCAGGCTGGTCCATCGGCAGACGCCGCGCAAGCGCGCGAGCCACGCCGGCACCGGGCAGCCGACGACGCCTCAGCTGAGGTCGATGAGGACGTTCTTGCTGCGGGTGTACTCCAGGAGCGCGTCGCGGCCGCCCTCCTTGCCCCAGCCGCTGCCCTTGACGCCGCCGAAGGGGGCCGAGTTGGGGAGCGAGCCGTAGGTGTTCACCCAGACCACGCCGGCGACCAGCTTCCGCGCCATGCGGTGGGCGCGGGCGAGGTCGTTCGTCCACACCGCCGCCGCGAGGCCGTAGTCCGTGTCGTTGGCGAGGCGGAGCGCCTCCGCTTCGTCCTCGAAGGGCATCACGCAGAGCACCGGGCCGAAGACCTCCTCGCGCCAGATCTCCATCTCCGGGGTCACGTCCGTGACGATCGTCGGGGGGACGAACGCCCCCGTCGCGGCGAGGTCGTCCCCGAGCTCGGCGCAAGTCCGGACCGTCGCGCCCGCCTCGGCCGCCCGCTCGATCATCGACGTCACCCGCGCGTGCTGCGCCGGGCCGTTCAGGGGGCCGAACATCGTCGACGGGTCCAGCGGGTCCCCCGGCATCAGGCCCGTCGCGAAGCCCGCGATCCGCTCGACCATCTCGTCGTAGACCGGCCGCTCGACCAGCAGCCGCGTACCCGCCGCGCACGCCTGGCCGCTCAGCCCGAAGACGCCCATCGTCGACAGCATCGTCGCCTTGTCGAGGTTCGCGTCCGCGAAGACCACGTTCGCCGACTTCCCCCCCAGCTCGCACATCACCGGCCGCGGACCCGTCGCGGCCGCCGCCTGGACCCTCCGCGCCGTCGCCCGACCGCCCGTGAAGCTGACCTTGTCGATCCCGGCGTGAGCCGCCAACAGCGAGCCTGTCTCGCCGTCCCCCGTGAGCACCTGCACGACCCCCGGAGGGAACCCCGCCTCCTCGATCCAGCCGGCCACCGTGAGCGGCCCCAGGCACCCGAGCTCACTCGGCTTGACGATGACCGCGTTGCCGCCCGCGAGCGCCGGCCCGAGCTTGCTCCCGAGGAACAGCAGCGGCGTGTTCCAGGCCGTGATCGCCGCGATCACCCCGTACGGCTCCCGGAGCGTGAAGTCGAGCGACGTCGGCTGCGACTGCGGGATCGTCTCGCCGTACAGGCGGCCCGCCCACTCCGCGTAATACGTCAGGTTCTTCACCAGCGCGGCCACGTCGAACCGCTGCGCGAACCCGCGCGGCATGCCCGTCTCCAGCGCCTCGATGCGCGCCAGATCCTTGCTCCGCTCCTTGCAGATCGCCGCCAGCTTCGCCACGCAGCGCGCCCGCTTGCTCGGACCCCAGGACGTCCCCCACGGACCCTCGTCGACGGCCCGGCGGGCGGCCGCCACGGCGCGGTCGACGTCCCCGGCGCGGGCGTTGCCGACGCGACCGAGCAGCTGGCCCGTCGTCGCGTCGAGGCACTCGAACCAGCCCCCGTCGGCGGACGGTCCGACGTCCCCGCCGAGCCCCGCCTTGGCGATCGTCGCGGTGTGGTCGATCACGCCTCGGCCCCCATCACGATCGAGGCCCGCGCCACGTCCCCGCAGCGCGCCCCCTCCGTGTCCGACTGCGCGAACGCGTCGTCGATGTCCTCCAGCGCGTAGCTGTGGGACAGCAGCTTCCCGAACGGGAACCGAGCCTTGTTCCGGGCGAGGAACGCGACCGCCCGCTGGAGCACGTCCGGCGGGTACAGCGAGACGCCGATGATCTCGCGGTTGTAGCCGACGAGCAGCGACGGATCGCACTTGAACGTCTGCTTCGCGTTGATGTTCCCGAGCTCCAGGTAGCGGCCGCCGCGGGCCAGCATGCGGATGCCCTCGTTGACGACGTCCGGCTTGCCCACCACCTCGACCACGACGTCCGCGCCCCACCCGCCCGTCGCCGCCATCACCGCCATCGTGCGGGCGCGCCGGTCGGGGACCGCGTTGATGTCGATGACCTCGTCGGCCCCGAACTGCTTCGCCAGCTCCAGCCGCGCGGGGACGCCGTCGATCGCGATGATCTTCGCCGCCCCCATCTCCCGGGCCACGGCGCACGCCATCAGCCCGAGGCCGCCTGCGCCCTGGATCACGATCGTCTCGCCGAACCCGAAGCGGGCCCGCTCCAGGCCGTACAGCACCTGGGACAGCGCGCAGTTGGCGCCCGCGAGCATCGAGTCGTCGACCTCGTCCGGCGCGACGAAGCACCATTGGCGGGACTTCAAGTAGTAGTAGTCGGCGAACCCGCCGAGGAAGTGGGGGGCCTGGTCGCAGCTCCGGACGGGGCTCGCCAGCGACGACATGCACATGTGCGGGGCCCCCTTGAGGCAGACCGGGCAGCGGCCGCAGGGGACGTAGTACGAGAAGGCGACGCGGTCCCCCTCGCGGAGGCGCTTGCCGAGCGAGTCGGTCCGGACCTTGCTCCCCGTCCGTGCGACGACGCCGCACATCTCGTGGCCGAGGATGATCCCGTAGGTCAGCCCCATCGCGGCGAGGTTCGTGTCGCCCCGCCACAGGTGCAGGTCGGAGCCGCAGATGTTGGCCCGGCTGACCTTGATGACGAGGTCGCGATCGCCGGGATCGGGGACGGGGTACTCGCGCAGCTCGAACGGGCTGCCGACTCCGGTGAACACCGCGGCGCGGCCGGTCTCAGGCATGGGGGGCTTCCTTTCCGAACCCGATCCGCCGTCGGGCGATGATGACGCGCTGGATCTGGCCGGTGCCTTCGACCAGGTCGAGCGCCTTGACGTCGCGGAACAGCTTCTCGACGAGGTAGTCCGAGCTGCCGCCCGCCTCGGCGAGCACCTCGAGGCCGAGCGACGCGGCCTGGAGCGCGACCTGCGCGCAGGTCGCCTTGGCGATGGACGCCTCCACCGCGTTGGGCTTCTTGTGGTCCGCCAGCCACGCCGCCTTCCATGCCAGGAGCCGCCCCATCTCGAGCTTGCGGTTGCACCAGGCGAGGCGGTCGCGGACGCGCTCGAGGCGCCACGACGACGGCCCCGTCAGCGACTCACGCGCGAACCTCACGGTCTCGTCGTAGGCGGCGCGGCCCATCCCGACGGCCATCGCGGCGACCAGGGGGCGGGTCAGGTCGAACGTCTTCATCGCGCCCTTGAAGCCGTCGCGTCCGCGGTCGCTCCCGGGGAGGAGGTTCGCGGCGGGGACGCGGCAGCCGTCGAACAGGAGGCCGGCCGTCTCCGACGCGGTCAGCCCCATCTTCTTCTCGATGCGGGCGACGCTGAAGCCGGGGGTGCCCCGCTCGACGACGAACGCGCGGTGGCCGGCGCGGCCCGCGTCGGGGTCGACGGTCGCCCAGACGACGACCCAGGAGGCGCGGGCGCCGTTGCTGATGAAGCACTTCTCGCCGTCGAGGACCCAGTCGTCGCCGTCGCGGCGGGCGCGGGTGCGGATGCGGGCGACGTCGCTGCCGGCGCCCGGCTCGGACATCGCGAACGCGCCCCAGTGGGGGGTCGTCTTGTCCTTGAAGATCCCGAGGAACCGCTTCTTCTGGTCGTCGTCGCCGAGGAACATCACGGGAGGGCCGCCGAGGCTGGGGCCGGGCAGCGAGGTCGCCATCCCGCGGTCCCAGTAGGCCGCCTCCTCGGCCATCACCACGGCCCGCCGGTTGGTCCGCCGGGGCCGCCCGTCGTCGTCCTTGCGGGGGGCGTTGTCCTTCATCTTCCCGACGAAGCCGCCCGTCAGCCCCATGGCCAGGACCTCCTTGAAGAAGGGGTGGTCGTTGGGGAGGGCGTGTCCGGACTGGTCGGCCTCGATGCCGAGGGGGCGGAGCTTCTCCCTGCCGAGCCAGCCGACCATGCGGCGGAGGGTCTCGAAGCTGGGGTCGACGGTGAAGTCCATCACGCGGCCCCGAGGTCGACGACGACGGCGGCGTCGTGCAGCGCCTCGTCCTCGGCGCCGAGGAGCAGCGCCAGCGCGCGGGCGTCGCGCATCCACTTCTCGACGGGGTGGTCGTCCATGTAGCCGTGGCCGCCGAGGAGCTGGACGCCGAGGTCGGTGACCTTCAGGGCGGCCTCGCGGGCCTCCAGCCAGGCGCCGGGGGCGGGGGCGGGGTCGCCGCGGTCCAGCGCCCAGGCGGCGTGAGCGACGAGCAGCTCGGCGCCCTCGACGGCCATCACCATGTCGGCGAACAGGAACGCGAGCCCCTGGTGCTGGGACAGCGGCTTGCCGAACGCGACGCGCTCGGGGAGGTAGCCGGCGACGTAGTCCCGGGCGGCGCGGGCGACGCCGACGAGGAGGGCGGCGGCGCTGAGGCGGAGGTCGGCGCGGACCGCGGCGGCGACGTCGGCGTCGGCCTGACCGTGAGTCGCGAAGCTCACGCCGCTCACGGCCGACGGGTTGCTGGCGTGGAGGCCCAAGGAGCTGGTCGGCTCGGCCTCAACGTCGGCGACGGCCCACGCCCCGGTCCGGTCGAGGGCGAGAATGCGACGCCCGCCGCACAGCGGGAGGCAGGCGTGAGCGCGTCTGGCGTCGTCGAGCTCACGGACGAGCACGACGGCGGAGGGTGGTTCGCCGTCGCCGGCGGTGGCTCCGAGGCGGCCCGCGGCGGCCGCGACGAGGGCCGGTTGCCACAGCGCGAAGGCGGCCGCGACGTCCCCGTGAGCGATGGACGCGAGCGCTGCGGCGCGCGCCGGACGGGAGACCTCGAGCTCGGGGTCGGGCGTCGCGAGCAGGGCCAGCCCGCACTCGTCCCAGCCGCGGCGCACCGCGTCGGTGGGTGCGCCAAGCTTCTCGCTGGCGCGCTCGTCGGGGCGCAACCTGCGCGCCGCGAACCCGGCGGCGGCGTCGATGAGCATCTGCTCGGTGTCGGTCAGGTGGAAGTCCACGGGTGCCCCAAAAGCTCAATGCGCCGATCCAGACACCGGCATTTGTTCCGTGATGTCAGTGGCTTGCGGGCGACTAATGCACAATGCACCGATCCAGACACCGGTCACCGCCCCTCGAAGGTGGGGTTGCGGCGGCGCATCATGGATTCGATGCCCTCGACGGCGTCCTTGCTCTGCATCAGCAGCGCTTGCGCCATCGACTCACGGGCCATGCTCACGGCCGTGTGGCGGCCCGTGACGGCGCGGAGGGTGCGCTTGATCGAGCGGACCGCCAGGGGCGCCGCGGCGGCGATCCGGCCGGCCAGCTCCATCGCCGTGTCGAGGACTTCGGCTGCCGGGACGGCGCGCCGCGCGAAGCCCATCGTGACCGCCTCGGCGCCCGTGAACCGGCCCCCCGTGAAGAGGATCTCCGCCGCCGCCTCGTACCCCACCGCTCGCGGGAGCAGGTCCGTGATGCCGAGCCCCGAGTGGATCCCCAGGCGGGCGAAGTTCGCGGCCAGCTTCGCGTCTTCCGCCACGATCCTCAGATCGCACTGCAGCGCCAGCCCGAAGCCGCCCCCGATCGCCGCCCCGTTGACCGCCGCGATCGTCGGCACGGCCAGCCGGTCGATCCGGGAGAACGCGTCGTAGATCGTCTCGATCGCCGCGTGGATCCCGAGCACCCCGTCCAGCCCGCTCCGCCCCGCCAGCGTCGGCATCGTCGTGAAGTCCGCCCCCGCACAGAACGCCGGCCCGGCGCCCGTCACCACCACCGCGCGGACGTCCCCGTCCGCCTCGATCTCCGCCGTCCGCGCCACGAACGCGTCCACCAGCTCCGGCGAGAACGGGTTCCGCTTCTCGGGCCGGTTCAGCGTGAGCAGCGCGACCCCGCGGTCGTCCACGTCGAGGAGCAGCGCGTCGCTCACGCCCACACCTCGCCGAAGAACGCCGCCAGCGCGGCGCCGACCTCCGCCGGCTTCTCCTCGGGGCTGAGGTGGCCGCAGTCGTCGATCTCCACCGTCCGGCACCCCGGCAGCGCCCCCGCGATCGCGTGCCCGTGGGCCGCCGGCACCGCCTTGTCCCCGGCCGCCGTCACCACCAGCGCGGGGACGTCCAGCCCGCCGAGGTCCTCCAGCACGCTGCCGCGCCAGATCACCGCCCGCGCGCAGCGGTAGACGCCCTCGGCGTCCTGCGGCTCGTACAGCAGCCGCCGGTACGGCTCCACCCGGTCCGGGTGCGCCTCGCGGAACGCCCGGCTGAACATCAGCTTCAGCACGAACTCCACCGTCGCCTCCTCCGACGGCTTCCCCCGCGAGGTCTCGTTGACGTGGTGGTACAGGTCCCGCATCTGCGGGTCCTCGGCCTCGGCGCTCGTGTTCAGGAGCCCGATCGCGCCCAGCCGGCCGGGGTGCTGGAGCGCCAGCCGGAGCCCCATCATCCCGCCCATCGAGTGCCCGACCCAGCCGGCCCGCTCGATCCCCAGCGCGTCCAGCAGCGCGGCGATCCCGTCCGCCGCCTCCTCCAGCGTGAAGACCTCCCGCGGGGTGCCCGAGCCGCCGTGCCCGGCGAGGTCCACGCAGATCACCCGGAAGCGGTCCTCCAGCTCGCCCGCGAGGCGGTCGAACATCGCGCTGTCGAACGTGAGGCTGTGGCCCATCAGCAGCGCCGGACCGGCCCCCCGCTCGTGGATCTCGAGGCGGTAGCCGCCGACGTCGACGTGGCGTGAGCTCGCGGCGCTCACGGCGCTCACGGCGCTCACGGCGACGCCTCCTCGCGGAGCACCCGCTTGAGCACCTTGCCCAGCGCGTTGCGGGGGAGCTCGTCCACGAACGTGACCGTCCGCGGGACCTTGTAGTCGGCCAGCCGCTCGCGCAGGAACGTCTGGAGCTCGTCCGCCGGCGGCGGGCTGCCGTTGCTCCCCACCACGAACGCCCGCGGCACCTCCCCCAGCTCCGGGTGCGCGACGCCGACCAGCGCCGCGTCCAGCACCGCCGGGTGCTCGATGAGCGCCGCCTCGACCTCCGGGGCGCTGACGTTGTGCCCGCCGACGATGATGAGGTCCTTCTTCCGGTCGACGAGGTAGAGGTAGCCGTCGTCGTCGAGGCGACCGATGTCCCCCGTCTTCAGCCACCCCTCGGACGTCCACGTCTCCGCCGTGGCGGCGTCGTCTCGCCAGTACGTCCGGTGCCGGAACTCGCTCCGCATCTGGATCTCGCCCGGCTCCCCCGCGGGCACGGGCTCGCCGTCCTCGTCCACGATCCGGAGCTCCGTCGGCGGCATCGGCTTGCCGATCGACCCCGGCCGCCGCTGCGCCTGGTCGGGCGACAGCGAGCACACCGCGGCCCCGCCCTCGGTCAGCCCGTAGAGGTTGATCAGGAACGTCGACGGCAGGTACCCCCCCAGCCGCTCGATGGCGGGCGCGGGCATGGGCGCCGTCCCGTACATCAGGATCTGCAGCGACCCGAACCCGCCCCCCTCGATGCGGGGGTCGGCGAGGCACTTCAGCAGCATCGCCGGCACCGCGTAGGCGAGGCGGACCTCGCGCTCCGCGATCAGCTCCAGGAACCGCCCCGGCTCGAACCGCGGCTGGACGACGTGCGTCATCGACCCGCGGAGGCCGATCAGCGCCATCGCGTGCGTCCCCGCGAACGTGAACAGCGGGACCGCGTGGAGCAGCGTCGCCCCCCGGAACATCGCGCTGAGGCTGCTGCTCCCCTTGAACGTGATGTCGGCGTGCGTGCAGGCCACCCCCTTGGACGTCCCCGTCGTGCCCGACGTGTAGAGGATGTCGGCGAGGTCATCGGGCTCGCGGGGGACCTGGAACGTCGACGCGTCCCCGATCGCCGCGATCGCGCGCAGCTCGTCGCCGTCGATCACGACGTCCGCCGCCGCCTCCTCCTCCAGCGGGCAGCCGCGGCCGTGGAGCAGCGCCACGGCGCCGCTGTGCTCCAACACCCGCCGCAGCTCCGCCACGGTCGACCGCGTGTTCAGCGGGACGGCCACCCCGCCGGCCTTGTGGACCGCCTGCCAGGCGACGAGGTAGGGGATGCCGTCGACGTTCGTGAACCAGAGCGCGACCCGCTGGCCGGGCTCCAGCCCCCGCGCCGCCAGCGCCCGCGCGACGCGGTTGCTCGACTTCTCCCACCCCGCGTAGGTCATCTCGCCCACGCCGTCGATCACCACGGCGACGCGCTCGGGGTTGTACTCGCAGCAGCGGCGGAGGAGGTCGGGGACGATCACGGGCGCGGATCCCTTCCTTCGAGCTCGGCGCGCACGATCTCGGCGCCCGCGACCATCGACCGGAGCTTCTGGACGGCGCACGGCCGGGGGAGCTGCTTCATGCCGCAGTCGGTCGTCACCGCGACGCGCTCGGCGGGGACGTGCTCCAGCACCGCGCGGAGGCGCGCGGCGACCTGCGCGGGCTGCTCGATCTCGAGGCTGCGGACGTCGATCACGCCCACTGCGACGCCCTTGTCCGGGGGCAGGTCCCGCAGCAGCGCCGCGTCGGCCATCTCCCGGCAGGCGAAGTCGAGGACGAACTGGTCGACGTTCGCGTCGAAGTAGCGGTGCAGGACCGACTCGTAGCCGCCCCGCGTCATGCCGTGGACCTTGTTGCCCCAGGCGTTGCCGAGGCAGAAGTGCCACGAGGTGTGCACGCCGTCGGGGATGCCGTCCATCGTCCGGTTGACGACGTCGAGCACCCACGCGAAGTCGTCCTCGCCGGACAGGTTCGGGATCCACGCGCCGAGGTCCTCGAGCTGGATGTGGCGGCAGCCCGCCTCGACGAGGTCCGCGATCTCCGCCGCGAAGATCCCGCTCAGCGCGTACGCCAGCTCGTAGCGGTCCTTGACGGGACCGCCCTGGAAGTGGGCCAGCGTCGACAGCTGCACCGGCCCCGCCCCGACGCACGCCTTGATGGGGCGGTCGGTGTTCCGCTGCGCCAGCCGGTACAGGTGCGCCATCCGGATGGGGCCGCGCTCGATGGGCCCGACCACCCCCACGCCGCCCGCCTCGTCCAGCGCCCAGACGTCGTTCCCGCGCGCCTTCGCCGCCGCCGGGTGGGCGAGCTTCTCCTTGCTGAACCCGGAGATCCGCTCCAGCCAGTACCAGAGGAAGCTGCCGATCCCCATCGAGTAGTCGTCGAACCACATCTGGCCGTCCGCGAGGACGTCCAGCCCGGCCTGCTCCTGGTCCCGGAGCACCGTCCGCGTCGCGTCCTCGTAGGCCTCCGCGTGGTGGATCACCTTGAACGCCTCGAGCACGTCGCGGCCGGCGAGCTGGTGCGTGAACCACCGCGGCCGGGGGTAGCTCCCGACCATCGTCACGGGGAGGAGGCGTCCGTCGATCACGGCGGCACGTCGTGCTTCCGCCAGGGCCGCTCGACGACCTTCCCGGCGGTCATCTCGAGCCCCGCGATGAGCACGTCCCGCGTCTCCCGGGGGTCGATGATCTCGTCCACCAGCCCCAGCCGCGCGACCTGGTAGGGGTCGATGTACGGCCGGATGACCTCGATCATCTGCGCCTTCATCTCGTCCGCGTTCGGCAGGTTCGCGAGCATCTTGTTGCCCGCGATGCCCATCATCCCCTCGGCCCCCATCACCGAGATCTCGGCGGTCGGCCACGCCACCATCAGGTCCGGCTCGAACGCCCGCCCGCACATCGCGTAGTAGCCCGCGCCGTACGCCTTCCGGACGATGACGGTGAGCTTCGGGACGGTCGCCCGCGCGACGGCGAACAGCATCCGGGAGCCGTGGTCGATGATGCCGCTCCGCTCGGCCTCGGAGCCGACCACGAAGCCGGGGACGTCGACGAGGAAGAGGAGGGGCACGTTGAACGCGTCGCAGAGGTTCACGAACCGGGCGGCCTTGTCCGCGGCGGGGCTGTTGATCGAGCCGCCGAGGTACCGCGGGTTGTTGGCGACGATCCCGACCGGGCGGCCCGCGATGCGCGCGAACCCCGTGATCATCGACGTCGCGAACTTCGGCTTCATGGGGAAGAAGTCGCCGTCGTCGACGAGCAGCGGGATGAGCTTCCGCATGTCGTACGGGTCGCGGACGCCGTCCGGCATCAGGTCCACGATCGCGTCGTCGAGGAGCCCGCCCCCGGGCGCGTCCGCCTTGCGCGGCGGCTGGTCGTTGCAGCTCGAGGGCAGGAACGACAGGTACGCCCGGATCGCCTCGATGCACTCCTCGTCGGACTTCACCTCGAGGTCCGCGCAGCCCGACTCCCGGTTGTGGACCCTGCTCCCGCCGAGCTCCTGCTCGTCGATGTCCTCGCCCACCGCCGCCTTGACCAGGGCGGGGCCGCCCAGCGCCATCGACGACGTCCCCTTGACCATCGGCACGAAGTCCGCGAGCCCGGGGATGTAGGCGGTGCCCGCCGCGCCGGGGCCGACCATCGCGGCGACCTGGGGGACGACCCCGCTCATGATCACCTGCTCGCGGAACATGTAGCCGCTGTCGGCGAACTTCGGGATCTTGGCGAGGTTCTCGGGGCGGGGGTCGATGCGGGCGCCGCCGCTGTCCACCAGCCACACCATCGGCACGCGGTTCCGGAGCGCCAGCTCCCGGACGCGCGCGATCTTCGTCCTCCCGACGAGTCCGATCGAGCCGCCGAGCACGGTGAAGTCGAAGGCCGCCACGCAGACCGGCCGCCCGTCCACCTTGCCGAGCCCGGTGACCACGCCGTCGGCGGGGACCGGCTTCTCGACGTACTCGCTGCCGTGCAGGCCCAGCTCGACGAGCGAGCCGTCGTCCAGGAGGAGGTCGAGCCGCTCCCGGGCGGTGAGCTTGCCGCGCTCGTGCTGCCGCGCGATGCGGCGCTCCCCCCCCTGGGCGCGGGCCCGGCCCCGCCGCATGTGCAGCTCCTCGATGCGGTCGTGCATCGAGCGCTTCGGCGCGGCCATCAGTAGGAGCGCGGCAGGCCGAGGTCGTGCTCGGCGACGAAGTTCAGGATCAGCTCCGCCGTCACGGGCGCGGTCCGCAGCAGCCGGACCGACTCGTAGTAGTAGATGATCCCGTACTCCTCGCTGAAGCCGTACCCGCCGTGCGTCTGGATGGCGCGGTCGACCGCCTCGATGGCCATCTCCGCGGCGAGGTACTTCGCCATGTTCGCGAAGGAGCCGACCTTGCCCGGGTGCTCGTCCTGGTCGAACGCCCACGCGGCCCGGTAGGTCATCAGCTTGACCGCCTCGAGCTCGCACTTCACCTTCGCGAGCGGGTGCGCGATGCCCTGGTAGGCGCCGATCGGCTTCCCCTTGAACAGCTTCCGCTCGTTCGCGTAGGCGACCGCCTGGGTGAGGCAGTGCTCGGCGAGCCCGCACGCCGACGCGGCGGCGAGGATCCGCTCGGGGTTGAGCGAGTTGAAGAGCACCATCGACCCCATGTCGTGGTCGCCGATCCGGTCGACGGCGGGGACACGGACGTCCTCCATGTGGACCTCGAACTGCGTCATCCCCTCGATCCCGCGGGTCGGGATCGGGTTCAGCGTGATGCCCTCGGCCTTCGTGTCGACGACGAACAGCGCCAGCCCGAACGCCTTCGGGAGCCCGCGCTCGTCGATCTCCTTGCGGGACGTCGTGCGGCAGACGAGCACCATCTTGTCGGCCACGTCGGCGCCCGTGATGAACGTCTTCGTGCCGCTGATGAGGTAGTCGTCGCCGTCGCGCTTGGCGATCGTCTCCAGCCGGAAGGCGTTGCTGCCCGCGTTCGGCTCGGTGATGGCGAAGCAGAACTTCAGCTCCCCCGTCGCCATCTTCGGCAGGTACCGCTGCTTCATCTTCTCGTGGCCGTTCCGGAGGATGCAGGCCGCGTCCATGGCCGTGAGGATGAGCAGGGCGTTGCCGAACCCCTGCTTGGCGAGGGCCTCGAGCCCGAGCGCCACGGCGAGCAAGCCCATGCCGTTGCCGCCGTACTCCTCGGGGATCACGGCGCCCAGCAGGCCGGTGCCGCAGATCGCCTGCCACAGCTCCTCGGGGAACCTCTTCTCCACGAGGACCATCTGGCGCAGCTCTTCCTTGCGGCCCTTGAACGGCTCCAGGCACTTGACCATCGCCTCCTGGATGAGGCGCTGCTCGTCGCTCAGCTCGAAGTCGAGACCCATCGTCATGCTCCTACGTGCGCGGGAAGATCTTGCGGTCCTGCAGCTTCATCACGTCGCCGAGGTTCCCGCCGACCGTGAGCTGGCCGCTCATGAACGCCTGGGTCGGGTTCACGGAGCCGGTGATCATCCCGATCCAGGTCTCCTCGCTCGTCTTGACCGTCGCGGTGGCCGCGTCGGCGGTGCCGCGGAGCACGTTGCAGGTGCCCTCGTCGACGGCGACGACCCAGCTCTCGTCGTCGAAGTCGAACTGGATGGTGGCCTTCCAGTCGCCGGCGGCGGAGCTGTCGAATCGGGTGGGGATGGCTTCGAAGACGTCGCGGATCGTGATGGGCATGAGCCCTCCTCTCAAAGTGTAAGGTGACACCTTATACATTATAAATTCAGGTTGGGCTATGGTCGGGACGATGCGACGCGCCGTGATGCTCGTCATCGGGGCGCTGTTGGCCCCTTCGATGGCCCACGCGAACCCTGCGGACCTGTTCGGGTTCGGGGCGCCGTCGATGTCCCGGGCGCGGGCGGGGCTGGTGATCGACCACGACCCGTTCGCCGCGTGGCGGAACCCTTCGGCGATGGGGTTCGCGCCCCGCGACGAGGCGAGCCTGGTGTTCCACCACGGGTTCGTGAGCTTCGCCTGCCTGGGGGAGGAGGAGTCGACGTCGCCGCGGATCTGCGCCCCCAACGTGCTCTACGACGGCAACCAGGACGGGCTCGTGGACCCGGACACGGACGCGGACCACTGGACGCCGGGGGCGATGGACGCGCCGGCGGGGTTCCAGTTCGGCTACCTGCGCGCGTTCGGGGAGTGGCTCCGGGTGGGGATGGCGTTCCACTTCCCGCTCAAGCGCATCGTCCTCTTCCAGCAGGAGGACGCCTACCTGCCGTGGTACGTGCGCTGGAAGAGCCGGAGCCAGCGGATCGGGATCTACCTCTCGGGGTCGGTCCGGATCGTGGACGGGCTGTACGTCGGGGTGGGGGTGTCGGTGCTGGCGCGGGCCCGCATCGAGCTGGACTTCAGCGTGGACGCGGAGCTCGACGCGGGGGAGGTGACCGAGGGGGAGGAGGACGGCTCGCTGAGCGCAGACCTCCGCATCAACCCCCGGAACATCCGCGCCGACGTGCGGCCGACGGTGTCCCCGATCGCGGGGATCTCGTGGGACCTGGGGATGCTGACGCCGAAGCTGGACGGGCTCCGGCTCGGCGTCGTCTACCGCCACCCCGTCATCCTCCGCGTGGACCCCGCGGTGCTGAGCCTGGAGTTCAACGGGATCGTGAACGAGGTGGGGAGCCTCGGCGAGGTGCTGATCCCGATCCGGACGCAGATCGTCTACTCCGCGGTGGACTTCGCGACGCCGCGGCAGGTGGCGGTCGGCGTCGGCTGGGACCGGCCCCGGTTCGCGCTGATGTTCGACCTGACGTGGAACGAGTGGAGCGGGATCGTGCCCAACGTCGGCCGGATCGACGAGGCGCTGACGGACCTCCAGATCGGCCTGGTGGACCTCGACGCGCAGGTGCTCAACGCGCGCCAGCTGGAGTCGGAGCTGTTCCGGGACACGGTGGAGATCCGCGTCGGGGGCGAGTGGCGGCCGAAGGGCAAGGCGCTGTCCGGCAAGGTCGGCGGCCGGTTCCGGGAGATCGGCGTGATCGTGCGCGGCGGCTACGCCTACGAGCCGTCGTTCGTGCCCGACCAGACGGCGCTGACGACGTTCCTCGACAACCCCACCCACGTCGTCGCCCTCGGCGCGGGCCTCTGGACCCTCGACCCGTTCGGCAAGCTCGGCGGCCCCATCAGCCTCAACCTCTTCGCCCAGGCCCACGTCCTCCAGCCCCGCACGCACGTCAAGGACGCGGCCGTGCTGGAGGCGGACGAGCTCGCCCCGGGGACGCCGATGCTCGGCGAGGTCCGGAGCGGCGGCGTGATCTTCGTCGCCGGAGGGAGCCTCCACCTCAGCATCTGAGGCGGCGTCCCACGGTCAGCGGCGGCGGGCGAGCTCGTCTCGGGCCTCTCGCTGGAGCGTCCCCCACGCGCCCTCGGTGATCCCCAGCTCGGCGCGGCAGGCGGCGACCTTGGCGTTGCCGCTGTCGTCGGCCCGTTGCGCGAGCCCGCCGCACGTCCAGGCCGGGCGGCCAAGGGACGCGGCGAGGGCGTCGGCGATGCAGAGCACGGCCGCGACGGGGTGCGCGGGGCCGCTCTTGAAGGGGTCGTGGTGGCCCGCCACGACGAGCCGGACGTCGGGGGGGAGGCCCCAGATCTTCGTCAGCGTCCAGCTCGCCCGGTCGTGGATCTCGTCGAGGATGAGGAGCCCCTGGTCCAGCTCCGGGCGGGCCTCCGGGGGGAGGTCGGCGAACACCGACAGGCCCGCCGCGAAGCCGGCGTCGTGGAGGATCCCGCAGAGCCAGGCGAGCGCGTCGGGGAACGGGGTGTTCCGCGCGACGAGCCGGGCGAGGCGGGCCGTCGCCGCCGAGTGGTCCGCGACCTCCCCGAGCACGCGGGCGTACTCCGGCTCGCGGAGGATCCGGGTCTTGCGGTGGACGCGGACGACGAGCCGGTGGAGCTCCAGCGTGCCCGTCCCCGACCACAGGTCCCCGAACGTCCGGATCGGCTTGCCCCCGGCCTCCCAGGCCGCCCGGATCAGCCGCCCCGCGAGGAGCGGATCGGCCTCGAAGAGCGCCGTGACGTCCTCCCGGCTGACCCCCGGCAGCGTCGCCACGCGCGCCAGCATCTCGGCCGCCGGGGGCCGCAGCGGGGGCATGTAGTCGGCGTCCTGGAACCGGGTCTCGATCTGCGTGAGGACGGCGTGAGGGTCCGTCAGCCGGAGGCTGAAGCGGTCCGTGTTGGCCTTCCCCAGACCGTACCCCGCAGGCTTCCCACGGCGGATGGACATGCGCCTCTCCCTGACCGACGCGTGACCCGGTCCGTTCCACTGTTGCACCTCGCCCCGAGATCCGCAGGACGAGTTGCGCGGCGCCGCCGATCAGTCGGGGAGGAGCCCCAGGCCGTCGACCGTGTCCAGCAGCCACGTGACGACGGCGAGCGCCTGCTCCAGGGAGCCGTCCGCCGCGATCCGCCCGAGGAGGCCGAGGAGGCCCGCCTCGCCGGGGGTGCCGTTCGTCGATGCCGCCAGCGCGTTCGTCACCTCGGGGGTGTCCAGCACCCGCCACAGCGGCTCGCTCAGTTCGACGTCCCCGAGCACCGCCCCCAGCGCCGAGAGCGTGTCGAGGTCGGGGTCGACCTCCAGCAGCGGGGCGATCTCGTCCAGGAACGCGTTCGTCTGCGCGTCGGGGTCCGCCACGAGCACCGCGAAGTCCGCCAGCGACGCCGCCAGGGCGTCCTCGTGTTCGGCCAACGTCACCCGCATCGGCTCCACCGTCAGCCCCAGCAGGCTCCGCTCGTGGCCCGCCCCCGCCGGCGGCGTCACCGCGGCGTGGAGCACCCGGATCATCGCGTGCAGGTCGCCGATCGCGGCCGGATCCTCGGGCGCCACGAAGGCGCCGATCACCGTCATCACGTTCCCGATGAACGGCTCGTCCAGCTGACGCCGCCCCAGCGCCTCCGCCTCGTCCATCACTCCGCCCCGCTGCAGGGCCAGCAGCAGGTCGAGCACCTCGCGGAGCCGGTCGTGCGAGGGGTCCAGGGGGGAGTGGAGCGCCTGCAGCAGCGGCGTCGTGCAGTACAGCGCGCCCGACTCGGCGAGCCGGATGATCGCCGGGTAGCGCGCCTCCAGCCCCGGGTCGATGCCCGTGCAGAAGAAGTCGGCCAGCCCGACCAGGTCCTGGACGAGCAGGTCCGCGAAGAGCACCGCCGACTCCACCGTCGACGCGTCGAAGAGCGCGATCGCCTCGAGGATGAAGACGGCGAGGCTGTCCGTCTCGAAGAGGAACCCGCACTGCACCGGCTGGTCGGCGTCCTCCAGCAGCTGGAAGAGCGCCGCGAACGCGGTCTCCTGCCCCGGCGACCAGCCGTCCCCGTCGACGTCGATCTCGATCAGCGAGTGGAGCTGCCCCGGAAGCGCCTGCAGCGCCTCGTCCTCGTACAGCTCGCCGAACGTGTCGACCAGCCGGTCGGTCGCCACCTCGTCCGCCAGGATCGCGTCCAGCGGGGGGAGCGCCGCGGTCATCGGGGCCTGCCCGTCGAGCCCCGCCGACGGCGTCAGCGCGGCCGCCGCGAGCCGGAGGAGCAGCTGGTCCCCGCCGGGCTCCTGCGACGCCTCCAGGAACGCCGCCAGGTCCTCGGGGGTGTGGGCCAGCAGCGCCGCCTCCTGGTCCTGCACCAGCGTCGCCATCGTGCCCGTCACCGCGGGCAGCTCGTCCATCGTGAGCACCGACTCGAGCCCGTCCGCGAACGCCGGCAGCTCCCCCTGGTCGAGGATCTGGCCGGCGAGCGTGCCGACGACCGGGAGGATCGGCTGGACCAGCCCGGGCTCCACCGCCGACGGCGCGAGCAGCTCGCCGCCGCCGTCCGCGAACGCCGCCTCGACCTCGGGCCACGGGCGGCCGTAGATCCACTCCGCCGCGGTGCGGGAGACGTAGACGAGGAACTCGTTCTGCTCCCGCAGCAGGTCGGCGACCTCGGCGAAGCTCCCGACCAGGTCGACGTGATCCCCGACCCGGTTCAGGGCGCGCGCGAGATCGAGCGACGCCTCGCGCTCGGCGCGCGTCTCCGCGACGGTCAGCGCGTGGACCACCCCTGCGGCCCCGTCCAGCGCGCCGCGCACGTTGAGGCACTCGTAGACGTCGCGCAGCTCGGTGGGGTCGGTCTCCGACAGGCCGTCGGCGAGGTCCGCGCGGTAGCAGGGGCTGTCCGCCTCGTCGAGCGGCTCGACCTCGGTGAAGTCCTCCCCGAAGCAGCCCGCGACGATCAGCGCGGCGGCGACGAAGGCGGCCCGACGCACGCGGCTACTCGGCCGACGCGGTGGCCGACTCGGGCGCCTCGACCCGCTCCCGGAGCTTCTGCACGACGGTCACCGCGGTGGACACCTGGATCGCCATCTCCAGCGCCGGCTGCTCCTCCAGCAGGCCGCGCACCAGCCGCCCCATCGACTTGAGGTTCGTGAACGTCGAGTACCACGCGATCGTCGCCTTGCCGCCGCGCGCTTCGGTGAGGTGCCAGCCGCCGATCGACTTGTCGAAGTCGCCCTCGATCAGCGTCCACTCGATGTGGTTGCCGCCGGTCTCCGTCGTCTGGAGCGTGTAGTTCATCTTCCGCTTGATGATCGACAGCTCGAAGAGCAGCTCGTAGGCGACGTTCTTCGTCCCGTCGCCGTTGTCGGTGGCGACCACCTCGGTCACCTCGGGCATCCACTCGGGGTACTTGTCGTAGTCGGTGACGACCGTCCAGACCTCGGCCGGGGGGGCGTCGATGAGGACGCCGCCGGTGACCAGCTTCAGCCCCCCGGTCGGCTCCTCCTCGACGATCACCATCGGCGCGCCGCCGGTGAGCCGCTCGATGGTCGCGGGGTCCACCTCGCGGGGCTCCAGCGCGGACGCGGGGGACGCGAAGAGCAGGAGGCCGAGGGCGACGGCGACGACGAGGAGGGATCGGGACATCGGTTGCAACCTCACAGGAATCTCCGGATCAGCGCCAGCTTCTTTTCGTTGAACGGCGGGTAGCGGGCGGGCGGATCGACGAACGTCGCGCGCGTGAGCACGGAGCGATGGTGGCTCAGCAGGTCGAAGCTCGCCTTGCCGTGGTACGCGCCCATCCCGCTGGGGCCGACGCCGCCGAAGGGGAGGGTGGGGACGCCGAGGTGGACGAGGGTGTCGTTGACGCAGGCGCCGCCGCTGCACGTCCGCTCGATGACGGCCTCGCGGGCGCGGCGGTCCGCGGAGAAGACGTAGAGCGCCAGGGGGCGGGGGCGGGCGTTGACGAAGGCGATCGCCTCGTCGAGGTCGGCGACGACCAGGATCGGGAGGATGGGTCCGAAGATCTCCTCCTGCATCACCGGCGCGTCGGGGGAGACGTCGGTGAGGACCGTCGGCGCGATGAACTTCTCCGCCTCGTCCGCCTCCCCGCCGATCGCGACCTTCCCGCTGTCGAGCAGCGCGCACAGCCGGCGGTGGTGCCGGACGTTGACGATGCGGCCGTAGTCGGGGCACGAGCGGGGGTCGTCGCCGTAGAACTTGCGCGTGTACCGGACGATCGACTCGGTCAGCGCCTCGGCGACGTCCGCGTGGACGAGCACGTAGTCCGGCGCCACGCACGTCTGGCCGGTGTTGGTGAACTTCCCCCACACGATGCGCCGCGCCGCGGTCCGAATGTCGGCCGCCCGGTCGACGATGCAGGGGGACTTGCCGCCGAGCTCCAGCGTGACCGGGCAGAGGTGCCGCGCCGCCGCCTCCATCACGATCCGGCCGACGCCGAGGCCGCCCGTGAAGAAGACGTGGTCGAACGGCTGCTCCAGCAGCGCGGTCGCCTCCGGGACGCCCCCCTCGACGACCGCCACCGCGTCCGCGTCCACGTATTCGGGCAACCACTTCGCGACCGCCGCGGACGTCGCGGGGGCCAGCTCCGACGGCTTGACGACCGTGCAGTTGCCCGCCGCGATCGAGCCGATCAGCGGCGCGATGGCGAGGTGGAAGGGGTAGTTCCAGGGGGCGATGTTGAGGACGACCCCGAGCGGCTCGCTCCGGATCTGCGCGCTCCCCGGCTGGGCCGCCAGGGCCGTCTTCACCTTCCGGGGCCGGGCCCACGAGCGGAGCCCCTTGCGGGCGACCTTCAGCTCGCTGAGGAGGAACCCCGTCTCCGTCATGTACGCCTCGAGGGCGGGCTTGCCGAGGTCCGCCTTCAGCGCCGCGGTGAACTCGTCCTCGCGCTCCTCGATCATCGTGGTGAGGGCGGCGAGCTGCTCGAGGCGCCACGCGAGGGGGCGCGTCCGGCCGCTGTCGAACGTGGCCCGGAGGCGGGTGACGGTCTCGGCCGCGGTCATGGCATCCTCGCGCGATGGTCGATCTGAACGTGACGCTCCAGCGGACGCTGGAGGTGAAGTGGAGCCGGGACGACGCCTACGCGCTCGTCGCCGACGTGCCCCGGTCCGCGGCCCACTTCCCCGGGCTGAGGGGGCTCGACGACCTCGGCGACGGCGTCTACCGCTGGCGCCTGGAGTCGTTCAAGGTGGGCAAGTTCGGCTTCGACGTCGGCTACGCGGCGCGCTACGTGGGAGACCCCGAGGCGGGCACGGTCGTGTGGACCACCCAGCCCGGCAGCGGCAACACCCGCGCCGACGGGCAGTGGACGGTGACCGCCACCGCCGACGGGGGCGCGCGCCTCGTGTTCGACAACACGATCCACGTCAGCGTCCCGCTCCCCCGCCTCATGGCGAAGCTCGGGAAGAAGGCCCTCGCGGAGATGTCCCACCGCCAGGTCGACAGCTACCTCCGCGCGATCGCGAAGACGATGGACGGGCGACTCATCCAAGGCTGAGCTCCCCCGCGGTGATCACCGGCTTGCCGTCGGGGTCGCGGGCCTCGAAGCAGAGGATCCCGCCCTCGCCCCGGACCGCCCGCACCGCCAGGGGACGGCCGGGCAGGGCGATGCTCCCGAAGCGGCACGCGAGGCGCCGGTAGTCCCCCCCGCCGGTGGCCGCCGCGACGGCGCGGGCGCTCATCGCGAGGCTGCACATGCCGTGCATGATCATCCCGGGGAGGCCGACCGACCGCGCGAACGCGTCGTCGGTGTGGATGGGGAACTTGTCGCCCGAGCCCTCGGCGTAGAGCAGCGTCTGGTCGGGCCTCGTGGGGACCTCCTCCTCGCACGCCGGCTCGCCCTCGGGGAGCCCCCGGGGGGCCGCCTTGGGGCGCGCGCCGCCGCCGCCGCTCGCGATCTCCCGCTTCGGCCCGCGGATGAAGTAGCGGGTCTCCCCGGAGACGACCGCCGCGCTGTCCCCGCGGGCGACCGAGAACGCGATCCGGAGCAGCTTGCCGGTGGGCTTCTCGTCGATCCCGAGCAGCGACGACTCGGCGCTCAGGGAGTCGCCCGGGCGGACCGCGACGCCGAACTCGATCTCGATCCCCGCGTGGACGACGCGGTGGACGTCGAGCCCGAGCGAGGGGTCGAACAGCGGGGCCCCGGTGCAGGGGATGACCACCCGCGCGCAGAACATCGGCGGCGCGCAGAAGTCGTCCCGCGACGGGTCCGTGTGGACCGCGGCGTCCTCGTTGATGCCGGCGCAGAAGGCGATGATCTCGTCCGCGTCGACCGAAACCGGACCGTACGGGTACTGCTTGGGGGCGGGGGAGGCGACCATGAGGGCCGCAAAGTATCAGGTGTCACCTGATACGTGAAGTCGTCTTCTAGCGGTCGCCGCCGATCCCCAGGATCCGACGCGCCTCGTCCGCCGTCGCCGGCTCGCGGCCGACCTCCCGGACGGTCCGGACGAGCTCCTCGACCAGCGGTCCGTTGCTCGTCGCCTTGCTCCCGTCGGGGAGGTAGAAGGTGTCCTCCACGCCGGTCCGGACGTGCCCCCCGAGCTCGGCGGCGCGCCGGTGGACGGGCCACACCTCCTGGCGGCCGATGACGATCGCCTGCCAGTGCGCCTCCGCGGGGAGCTCCTCGATCAGCAGCGGCAGCCACTCCGCCTTGGCCGGCATCCCGCTCGCCACCCCCATCACGAACGAGACGTGCACCGGCGGCTTCAGCAGCCCGACCTTCTGGAACATCCCGATCGAGCGGACGATGCCGGTGTCGAAGCACTCGCACTCGGGGACGACGTCGTGCTCGTTCATCACCGCGACGAACCGCTCGATCTTGTCGACGGGGTTGTCGAAGAGCATCGGCGGCCACGCCCAGCCGCCGTCGCGCCGGGTGCGGAGGTAGTTGAGCGAGCCGGCGTTGAGCGCCGCGACCTCGGGCTTGCACCGCTCGATGCAGGACGCGGGGCCGCTGATGTCGTGGCCGACCACGCCGGTGGACATGTTGATGATGATCTCGGGGCAGCGGTCCCGGATGGCGTCGACGATGGTCTCCACGACGTCCGGGTCCCACGTCGGCATGAAGCCCATCCCGGGCTCCTGGTTCCGGAAGTGGCAGTGCACCACGGTCGCCCCCGCGTCCCACGCCTCGGCGGCGGCGTCGGCCATCTCGGCGGCCGTGACGGGCACGGGGAAGCGGTTCGGATCGGTGAGCGCGCCGGTGAGCGCGCAGGTGACGACGGCGGGGTGGCTCGAGCTCATGGCGCACGACCGTACCAGCGTCGCCCGGCGCCCGTCGCGAGGCGGCCGGCCTGCTTACCGTCAGGGGCGGGGCCGTTGTAGGGTGCCACCCGTGCGGATTCTCATCATTGTCGCAACCGCGACGCTCCTCGCCGCCCCCGCCGCGGCGCAGTCCCCCGGCGACCGGGACGGCGACGGGGTCCTCGACTACCTCGACGCCTGCCCCCGCGAGCCCGAGGATCTCGACCAGATCCGCGACCACGACGGCTGCCCGGACGGCCTCCCCGCCGGCTCGCCCCCCGCCGCCGACGACTCGGTGTCCGACGACGGCGCGGCCGGCGCCGCCTACCGGCCCGCCGACACGACCGTCGTCCTCCCCCTCCGCCGTGCCTCCGCCCCCGTCCAGGACGGCGACATGGTCTTCGACTCCGAGGACCTCTGCCCCGGGCTGACCGAGGACCGCGACGGCTTCGAGGACGAGGACGGCTGCCCCGACCCCGACAACGACGGCGACCGGATCGCCGACCCCGACGACGCCTGCCCGCTGGAGGCGGAGACCGTCAACGGCCGCCTCGACGACGACGGCTGCCCCGACGCCCCCGCCGCCGACCCCGCCGAGGACGCCGACGGCGACGGCCTCCACGTGTTCGTGGACCTCTGCCCCGACGCGCCCGAGGACCCCGACGGCTTCGAGGACGCCGACGGCTGCCCCGACCCCGACAACGACGGCGACGGGATCGCCGACCACGTCGACCGCTGCCCCCTCGAGGCGGAGTCCGCCAACGACCTCCGCGACGCCGATGGCTGCCCCGACGGGGGGAACGACTACGACAAGGACCTCGTCGACGACGCCTTCGACCTCTGCCCCAAGGAGCCCGAGGACCGGGACGGCATCCGCGACGTCGACGGCTGCCCCGAGCTCGCGTCCCCGGAGACCATCATCGCGGAGCGGATCGCGGCCCTCGAGAAGGCCAAGGCCGAGCGCGACGCCGCCGCCGCCGCCGAGGCCGAGCGGCTCGCCGCCCTCGGCGCCGCGCTCCCCCCGCTCCCCGTCGGGACCGACGTCGACGGCGACGGCTTCGACTACTACGCCGACGCCTGCCCCGAGGAGCCCGAGGACGTCGACGGCAACCTCGACGGCGACGGCTGCCCCGACCCCGACGACGACGGCGACGGCATCGCCGACGTGGACGACGCCTGCCCCCGCGAGGCCGAGTCGTTCAACGACTTCGACGACGACGACGGCTGCTTCGACGTCAAGCCGGACATCCTCGACTCCCTCAGCGGCGTCGTCCGCGGCATCCAGTTCCGGAGCGGCAGCTCGGTCCTCCTCCGCCGCTCCGACGAGGTCCTGACGCAGGTCCTCGAGCTCCTCCAGGAGCACGACCACCTCGCCATCAGCATCACCGGGCACACCGACGACCAGGGCGCCGACGACACCAACGTCGCCCTCTCCCAGGCCCGCGCCGACGCGGTCGCGGCGTGGCTGCACAAGCGGGGGATCGAAGACGACCGCCTCGCGACGGCCGGGGTCGGGGCGGCCCAGCCCGTCGAGGACAACGCCACCGACCAGGGCCGCGCGGCCAACCGCCGCGTCGAGCTCAGCTACCGACGCCGGGGACCCCCCGAAGGAAGCACCGAAGGAGCCGCCGAATGAGAAACCTGTGTCCACCTCGAGCCGTCGAGGGGTGCGCTCCGCTCG